>DAINSL010000016.1:0-45627 GCA_036741335.1 Nocardioides sp.
TGGCGAGCAAGCTCGCTGCGGCGCTCGCTGCGGTGTCCGGTCTCGGCTTCGCCGATTCCGGACGTCCTCGCTCGGCCCCTACGATTGGTGGGTGACTCTCAGGCTCCACGACACCGCGACGCGTGACGTGCGCGACTTCGTCCCCCTCGAGGAGGGCAAGGCGGGCATCTACGTGTGCGGCCTGACCGTGCAGAGCGAGCCGCACGTGGGTCACGTGCGGTCGGCGGTGAACTTCGACGTGCTCCGGCGCTGGCTGACCGCGTCGGGGTACGACGTCACGTTCATCCGCAACGTCACCGACATCGACGACAAGATCCTGGCGAAGGCCGAGGCGCAGGGTCGGCCGTGGTTCAACATCGCCTACCTGATGGGACGCGAGCTCGACCGCGCCCTCGAGGCGATCAACGTGCTGCCGCCGACCTACCAGCCGGCCGCGACCGGCCACGTGCCGGAGATCCTCGAGCTGATCGGTCAGCTCGTCGCACGGGGCCACGCCTATCCGGCCGAGGACGGCTCGGGCGACGTGTACTTCGACGTGCGTTCCTGGCCGTCGTACGGCGAGCTGACGCGGCAGAAGATCGACGACATGGAGGCGACGGAGGGGGCCGCCGACCCTCAGGTGATGGCCAGGAAGCGCGACCCCCGCGACTTCGCACTCTGGAAGGGCTGGAAGAAGGCGCTCGAGCCGGAGACGGCGGCCTGGCCGTCGGCGTACGGTCCCGGCCGCCCGGGCTGGCACATCGAGTGCTCGGCGATGGCGGCGAAGTATCTCGGGCCGGCCTTCGACATCCACGGCGGCGGCGTCGACCTGCGCTTCCCCCACCACGAGAACGAGCTGGCGCAGTCGCGCGCGGCCGGCCAGGCGTTCGCGTCGTACTGGCTGCACAACGCCTGGATCACCACCGCCGGCGAGAAGATGTCGAAGTCGCTGGGCAACTCGCTGCTGATCCCGTCCGTGCTCGAGCGGGTGCGTGGCATCGAGCTGCGGTTCTACATGGTCTCGGCGCACTACCGCTCGCATGTGGAGTTCTCGTTCGAGGCGCTGGACGAAGCAGCCCAGGGATTCCGTCGGATCGAGAACTTCCTCGACCGCGCGGCGTCGGTGATCGGCGAGGTGCCGGCGGATGGCGTGATGTGCGCGGAGTTCATCGAGTCGATGGACGACGACCTCGGGACGCCGGCTGCGGTGGCTGCCATCCACGAAGTCGTGCGCGAGGGCAACAAGATCCTCTCGGCCGGTGACAGCCCGGCGTTGCGAGGCACGGCGGCGTCGGTACGCGCGATGCTCGACATCCTCGGGCTCGACCCGGCGGACCCGGCGTGGCCCTCGACCGCGGGGTCCGGCGACGCCAAGCTGAGCGCCGCGGTCGACGCTCTGGTGGCCGGGCTGCTCGCGGAGCGAGCCGACGCGCGTGACGCCAAGGACTGGGCCCGCGCCGACGCCATCCGCGACACCATCGCCGCGGCCGGGATCGACGTCGAGGACACGCCCGACGGTCCGCAGTGGTCACTGTCGGCAGGAGACGTCTGATGCCAGGTAACTCGAGTCGCAAGGGTGCGATCCGTAAGCAGTCGAAGAAACCGACGGCGGGGTCGGGCGGCCGGGTCCGGCGCGGGCTGGAGGGCCGCGGCGCGACCCCGAAGGCCGCGGACCGACCGAACCACAAGGCCTACAAGTTCAAGGCCCGTGCGGAGAAGGCCGCCTCGGCCCGACCCAAGCGGCGGAGCAGCGGTGACGACGAGTGGATCGCCGGGCGCAACCCGGTCGTCGAGGCGTTGCGGGCGGGCGTCCCGGTGAGCGGTGTGTACGTCGCCGAGGGCACCGACCGCGATGCGCGGCTGCGCGAGGCGTTCAAGCTGGCCGCCGAGGGCGGGATCTCGTTGCTCGAGGTCACCAAGGCCGAGCTGGACCGGCGTACCGACGGGGCGGTGCACCAGGGCCTCGCGGCGCGGATCCCGGCCTACGAGTACGCCCACCCCTCCGACCTGCTGGACCTCGCCGCGGAGCGCGGCGAGTCGCCGCTGATCGTGGCGCTGGACTCGGTCACCGACCCGCGCAACCTCGGCGCCGTCGTACGGTCGGCGTCCGGCTTCGGCGCGCACGGGGTCGTCGTACCGGAGCGTCGCGCCGCGCGGATGACGGCCGCCGCGTGGAAGTCCTCGGCCGGCGCCGCGTCGCGAATCCCGGTGGCGCATGCGACGAACCTGGTGCGGACCCTGAAGGACTACCAGGACGCCGGTTGCCAGGTGATCGGCCTCGCCGCGTCGGGAGATCTGACCCTGCCCGGGCTGTTGGCGGACGTCGAGCTCGCCACCGGCCCGCTGGTGCTCGTGGTCGGCTCCGAGGGCGACGGCCTCGGCCGCCTGGTCGGCGAGACCTGCGACCGACTGATGTCGATCCCGATGGCGTCGTCGCTGGAGTCGTTGAACGCCGGCGTGGCAGCCTCGATCGCCCTATACGCCCTCGCCGAAGTCCGCTGAGCCGACTCGTGTTCACCGCCGGGCGGATGTGACACTTCGGCGCCCGCTGACGCGGATGTGTGACACGTCGGCATAATCGACGGCGTGGGTACGACGGTGAAGCGGCTGCTGCCGCCCGACGACGACGGAGTCGGCGAGGCGCTGCTCGAGCTGACCCGCGAGATCGCCACGAAGGAGCTCGCGCCGCAGGTCCACGAGGCCGAGGAACGCGGGGAGTTCCCGGAGGCGGCGTACCGCCTGCTCGGCAAGTCGGGACTGCTCGGCCTGCCATTCCCCGAGGAGTACGGCGGCGGCGCGCAGCCGTACGAGACCTACCTCCAGGTGGTCGAGGAGATCGCCACCGCGTGGCCGAGCGTCGGTGTGGGGATGAGCGTGCACTGCCTGACGGCCAACGTCGTCGCCAGCAACGGCAGCGCCGAGCTGCGCGACGAGTGGCTGCCGCGGATGCTGTCCGGCGACTGGCTCGGCGCCTACTGCCTCTCGGAGCCGCAGGCCGGCTCGGACGTGAGCGGGATCAGGACCCGCGCCCTGCTCGAGGGGGACGAGTACGTCGTCAACGGGACCAAGCAGTGGATCAGCAACGGCTCCTGCGCCGACTACTACATCCTCTTCGCCCGCACCTCCGACGACCCCAAGCGCGGGCTGTCGGTGTTCCTGGTGCCGGCCGACACCGAGGGCATGACCTTCGGTGCGCCGGAGAGGAAGATGGGCCTGGCGTGTGACGTCACCACGCAGGTGGTCTTCGAGGGGGTGCGGCTCCCCGCATCCCAGCTGGTGGGCGAGGAGGGCTCGGGGATGAAGGCCGCCCTCTCCGCGCTCGATGCGGGCCGGCTCGGGATCGCGGCCGTGGCCACCGGCATCGCGCAGTCGGCGCTCTCGCACGCGGTGGCGTATGCCGGCGAGCGCAAGCAGTTCGGCAGGTCGATCGGCGAGCTTCAGGGGCTGCAGTTCCTGCTCGCGGACATGGCAGCAGACGTCGAGGTCTCCCGGGCGACGTACCTCCACGCGGCGCGGCTCAAGGACGCCGGACTTCCCTACAGCCGGCAGGCGTCGATCGCGAAGCTGTCGGCGTCCGATGCAGCGATGCGCGTCACCACCAACGCCGTGCAGGTGCTCGGCGGCAACGGCTACACACGGGAGTACCCCGTCGAGCGGCTGTTCCGCGACGCCAAGGTCACCCAGATCTTCGAGGGCACCAACCAGATCCAGCGGATGGTGATCGGGCGCGACCTGCTGCGGTGACGTCGAGCCGCGTCGGCGTCGTACGGCGTGAGATGGAGCCGGGTCAGGGGTCGGGGTCGTCGGCGGCGACCAGCTCGTCGGGTTTCTGGGCCAGCACGTTGTCGATGTAGTCGCGGGCGGCATCGAAGATCCCGACCTCGCGGCCGGCGCGCTCGGAGAGATACCACCGGTGCACCAGGATCTCGTGGAATATCTCCGCGGGCTCGAGCTTGCCCCGCGCCTCCGGCGGCACCATCGCCATGATCGGTTCGAAGATCTGGGTCAGCCAGCGGTTGGCGGCCAGCCCCCTGTCCTCCCGGCCGAGGTCGTGGTGGGCGATGAACGCCGCCATGTCGTTGAGCAGCCGCCGCGCCTGCGCGTCCTCCACGTCGAGGCCGGTCAGCGCCTGCAGCTCGCGGCGGTGGTGGCCGAGCTCGACGACCTTGGGCTTGATCCGGATCCGATCGCCGTCGAAGTCGGTGACGATCTCGAGCTCGTCGACATCGAAGCCGAGGTCATTGAGCCGCTCGATCCGCTCCTGGATGCGCCACATCTCGTCGGCGTCGAACTCCTGCTCGGAGGTGAGCTCGGCCCACAGCTCGTCGTACCGCTTCTGGATCAGCGCGACGATCTCGTCACCCTCGGACTGCGGCCCGATCGCGCCGCCGGCCTGGAGGTCGAGCAGCTCGGCGAAGACGTTCTCGCAGCCGACCTGCACGTCGTACTCCCGCATCTGGCGCGACAGGGTGGGTCGGAGCTCGCCGGTCTCGGCGTCGACGAGGTACGCCGCGAACCCGCCGGCGCTGCGGCGGAAAAGCACGTTGGACAGTGAGACGTCGCCCCAGTAGAAGTCGACCAGGTGCAACCGCACGAGGAGCACCACCAGCGCGTCGATCAGGTTCGGCAGACTCTCGGCGGACATACCGTGCGCGAACAGCGCCCGGTAGGGCAGGGAGAAGGCGAGGTGCTGGGTGAGCAGTGCGGCCGGCAGCTCCTCGCCGGAGTCATCGACCCGGCCGGTGACCACACCCTGGGGAACGACGGCGGGGAGGTTGAGACGCTGCAGGTCGCGCAGCAGCCGGTACTCGCGGAACGCGATGTCCTCCTCCGTCTCCTTGATCGCGTACATGAGGTCGCCCAGGCGGACGATGCGCACGATGTGGCGACTCAGGCCGCGGGGGAGCGGGACGACGTAGTCCTCCGACCACTCGGCGAGCGGGGTCGGCCAGGGCAGGCGCACGAGGGCGGGGTCGGGCCGGCTGGCCACGATGTGCAGCGCCATCCCGTCAGGCTAGTGCCGCGATGACAGGTGCGGCGCTCAGCGGCCCTCGAGGAAGACCGCACCGGGGCCGCGGGCGGCAACCTCGTCATCGGGGTTGCTGAGCGCACAGCGCTTGAGGCTGAGGCAGCCGCAGCCGATGCACGAGTCGAGGGTGTCGCGGAGCCGCTCGAGCTGGCGGATCTGGGCATCCAGCCGCGGGCGCCAGCCACGGCTGAGGCGGGTCCAGTCGGCCTTCGTGGGGGTGCGGTTGCTGGGGAGGGTGGCGAGCGCGGTCTCGATCTCCTCGAGGGTGAGCCCGACCCGTTGGGCGGTGCGCACGAAGGCCAGCCGGCGCAGCATCGCCCGTGGGTAGCGGCGCTGGTTGCCCGTCGTACGACGTGAGGAGACGAGTCCGCGATCGTCGTAGTAGCGGATGGCACTCGCCGCGATGCCCGACCTCTCGGACAGCTCGCCGATCGTGAGCTCACTCATGTCGGTCAGCCTGCCTTGACTTCAAGTTGACTTCAACTTGTCTCATGGTGGGTGTGGACAACATCGATCGGCTGCTGACCCTGATGACGGGGGACGAGAAGCACTCCCTTGCCTCCCTCTCGACCCTCGACGTGATGCGCGTGCTCTACGAGCGCGTCCTCGACGTCTCACCCGAGACCGTCGAGGATCCGGCCCGCGACCGCTTCCTGCTCTCGAAGGGCCACGGCCCGATGGCGTACTACGCCGTCCTTTGCGACCGCGGTTTCTTCCCCGAGTCGTGGCTCGAGTCATGGGGCTCCTTCGAGTCGCCGCTCGGGCACCATCCGGACCGCAACCTGGTGCCGGGCGTCGAGATCTCCTCGGGCTCGCTCGGGCACGGTCTTCCCCTGGCCGTGGGTACGGCGCTCGGTCTCCGCGCGCAGGGCATCGGCTCCCGGGTCGTCGTCCTGGTCGGCGACGCCGAGCTCGACGAAGGTTCGAACCACGAGGCGCTCGAGCTGGCGCCGGCGCTCGGGCTCGACGCCCTGACGGTCGTGGTCGTCGACAACCGGAGCACCAGCTACGCCGTACCCGGCCGGATCGCGGAGAGGTTCGCCACCGAGGGCTGGCGGGTGACCACTGTCGACGGGCGCGACCACGAGGCGCTCGAGAAGGCGTTGTCGGAACGAGGGGTCGGAGTACCCAACGCCGTGGTCGCCACGGTGATCGGCGACGAGGAGGCGTCGGCATGAGGACTCTGGAGAGAGACCCACGCACGCAGTTCGCGCGGACGGCCACCGATCTGCTCGACGAGGACCTCTCGACCACCCTGGTGCTGGCCGAGATCTCGGCACGCTTCTTCGGTGACGCCGTACGCCGGCACCCCGACCGCGCGCTCAACGTCGGCATCCGCGAGCAGCTGCTCGTCAACGTCGGCGCCGGGATGGCGCTGACGGGGTTGCGACCGATCGTGCACACATTCGGCACGTTCCTGGTCGAGCGCGCCTTCGAGCAGGTGAAGCTCGGCTTCGGCCATCAAGGGGTCGGGGGTGTGCTGGTCGGAGTCGGAGGCTCGTTCGACGCCTCGCGCGCCGGCCGGACCCACCAGGCACCGGAGGACGTGGCGCTGATGGACACGCTGCCCGACGTGTCGATCCATGCGCCGGGTACGGCCGCCGAGACCGACAAGGTGCTGCGCCGGGCCGTGGCCGGCGACGGGCTCCACTATGTGCGGGTCGCCGAGCAGACCAACACCGAGTCGTTCACCGGCCCCGGTCTGCACGTCGTACGGCGCGGGTCGGGTGCCACCGTCGTCGCGCTCGGGCCGGTGCTCGACGAGGTGCTCGAGGCAACAGCCGACCGCGACGTCAGCGTGCTGTACGCCCACACGGTCCGGCCGTTCGACGCCGCCACCCTGCGCCGCCTGGTCGGAACCCCCGAGGTGGTCCTCGTGGAGCCGTGGCTGGCAGGTACGTCCGCCCGGTGCGTGGCCGACGCGCTGGTCGACGTACCCCATCGCCTGCTGGCGCTCGGCACGCGCCGGATGGAGCTGCGGCACTACGGCAGCCCGGCCGAGCACCAGCGGGCCCACGGCCTCGACGCCGGGGGGATCCGCCGCTCGCTGGACGGCTTCCTGTCTGCGTGAACGCACGAGCCGACGACTAGCATGTGCGGGCCGCCGCGCGCGGCGTCGCCGGTGTAGCTCAGACGGTAGAGCGCTTCTCTTGTAAAGAAGATGTCGCGGGTTCGATTCCTGTCACCGGCTCCGTTGGGTCGAGTGCCGAGGCGGTCGCCCCGGCAGCCGGGGCAGCACTCGACCGCTCAACGGACCTGCTCGGTTCGGATCAGTTGGGCGAAGACGATGACGTTGTTGTCGTACTCCTGCCTGCTGCTGTTCCACGTGCCGCACGTGATGAGCCTCAGCTCGGCACGGTCGGCGTCGCCGTAGACGAGGTGGGTGGGGAAGGCCGCCTTCGGGTACGACGCCACCGCGGTCACCCGGAAGTCGGCGACCGACCCGTCGGCGCGGGTGACGTCGACGCGGGCGCCGGTGGCAACTTGTCCCAGGCGGTAGAACACCGCCGGCCCGGTCGCCCAGGAGTCGACGTGCCCGGCGATGACGGAGGGTCCGAGCTCGCCCGGTGTCGGGGATCCGGTGTACCACCCGGCGAGCAGTGGCTTCCACGGCACCTGAAGGGTGCCGTCGGTGTCGAGGCCGAGTCGGAGCAGGCCGGTGTCGATCTTCACCGAGGGGACGGCGAGGCGCACCGGAAGGGACCGGGACATCACCGGCCCGCGGGGGGCTTGCCGGCCGGTCACCGGCTGTCGGTGTGACCGCGCATCACCCGGGGCTGCGGAGCCCAACGCGGCGGGTGGTGACTGTGGCGCGCCGCCGCCGTCGTTGGCCGCATACGCGAGGGTCGAGAACCCGACGATCGCCAGCACGACGGTGGCGACCGCCGCGACGGTCCGTCGTCGCCGGGTCGGGTCGATCACCCGCCCGGCTTGCCGTCCGCTTTCAGACACGAGCCTGCCGCACTCGGCTCAGGCTCTGGTGACTTCGCGGCGCCACAGGACGAGGGCCGCGATCGAGGCGAGCAGAGCCAAGCCGCCTGTGATCGCCAGGATCGGGTGCGACTCGTGAACGCTGCCGCCGTCACCTGTCTGGGCAGGACCAGAGGGCGTCTGGGTGACCTGTCCCGGCGTGGTCGGACCTCCAGTGGGTCCGGAGGATGGGGCAGAGGTGGGACCGCTGGGGGTCGACGCGCACGTCGGTCGAATGATGGTGTCCGTGTCGAGGGTGACGGCACCGTTGCGGGCCAGCACGCGTCCATGGATCGTGACGCCGGACGTGACACTGATGCTCGTGAGCGCGAGGATGCTGCCGCGGAACGTTGACCCCGTACCCAACGTCGCGGAGCTACCGACCTGCCAGAACACGTTGCAGGCGCTCGCACCGTTGATCAGGTTGACCCGGCTGGCCGACGCGGTCTTCAGGGTCGAGCCTGCCTGGAACACCCACACGGAGCCGGGATCGCCCTGGCCGTCGAGAGTCAGGGCTCCGGTGAGACCCAGCTTGCTGGCAGAGTTGTAGACGCCACGGGTCAGGGTCTGACCTCCCAGGTCACCTGCGACGGTGATCGTTGGCCCTTCGGCTGCGGCGACGTTGTAGCCGGTCTTGAGGTCTGCCTTGGCCTGGCCGGCGGCAGGGTCGGCCTTGTGGATGGTGCCGTGGACGAGGCCGGGAGGGAACCCCTTGACCGCGGAACCGGGGCTCAGGCCCAGGTTCCCGTCGATGACCGAGGGACCGGTGTTCGTCACCGTCGAGCCGGCCAGGACGGCGTAGCTCTGGGCGGTGCCGAGGGGCACGGTGACGGCAGCGGCCTGCGCACTTCCGGCGTAGGTGAAGGTCAGGCCGATGGCGAACAGCACGGCCAGGATCCCGGCGGCCGCCGAGGCCAGGCGGGTCGCGGTGGAGTGTCGGGTGTGGTGCGAGAGGGGAGCTTGTCGCGTCATCGGGGTACCTGTCCGGGGAGGTGGCCATGACGGAAGCCGCCGACGAAGGGTTCGCCGATCGTTACTCGAACGTCGAAACCAAGCACCACATCCACGGGGTGGAGGTGGTATTCACATGAAGCCCGCGGGGTCTGGGACGAGCATCGTGTGTGGTTCGGCGCCCCTGTCACGGATATGGCTGCGCTCTGGTCATCCTAGACCACTTCGTTGCCCAGCGCGGGGGCTGCGGCGGCGAGTTGACGACCCAATCGATACCTCCGACAACCGGCGCCGCGACCTCGGTGCGCACTCAGGCGGGCACACCTCCGGAAGATCCCGACCGTCCAGCGGCCGTCGTCGCCATTCCCGAGGTTGTGCCTGTCGGTGTACGAGCTCAGCGGACCTGCTCGACCTCGAACTCGCACGCGGGGTCGGCGATGGCGTCCTGTGCGGCCACGATCCGCAGCTCGCGCTCGCCGGAGTCCAGGGTCGCGGCGAGTACGGCGTACACCGATGAGGCCGTGGCCGCGAGGGCGTCGGCCGCGGAGCCGGTCTCCTTCAGGTGGGCGGTGAAGAGCGCGGAGGTCAGGTCGCCGGAGCCGCTGACCTCCATCGGCAGCCGAGGGGTGCGGACGGTCCAGGCGCCGTCGTCGGTCACGACGAGCATCTCGATCGTGTCCTCGGGCCGGTCGGGACGCAGCACCGATGTGACGAGCACCGTCGACGGACCGAGCGCGCGCGCCGTGTCGGCCGACTCGAGCGTGGACTCGAGCGACCCCGGCGACATGTCGGTGAGGAAGCCGAGCTCGAACTGGTTGGGCGTGATGATGTCCGCGACCGGCACCACCCGCTCCCGGAGGATCGGCGGGATCGCGGGGTCGACGAAGCAGCCGCTGGTGGCGTTGCCCATCACCGGGTCGCAGGCGTAGGTCGCATCCGGGTTGGCCGCCTTCACCTGGGCGACGGCGTCGACCACGACGTCGCAGATGCCCGGACCACCGAGGTAGCCCGACAGGACGACGTCGCAGGTCGGGAGCACACCGCGCTCGGCGATGCCGGTCACCACCGCCCGCACGTCGTCGGGCGGAAGCAGCGGCCCACGCCACGCGCCGTACCCGGTGTGGTTGGAGAAGACCACCGTGGGCACGGGCCAGACCTCGTGGCCCAGGCGCTGCAGGGGGAACGTGGCCGCGGAGTTGCCGACATGGCCGTACGCGACCGACGACTGGATCGACAAGATGCGCATCTCGCCATCCTGTCATCGGCCGGCCGTCGGCAGCACGACCTAGGGTGACCGCATGGAGAGGTTCGTCGAGCAGGATCTGACCGGTGCGGAGTTCCGCGAGTGCATGATGAGCAACGCTCGCCTGATCGGCGTGGTGATGCAGGACGCTGAGATCGACGGGCTCGTCACGAATCTCGTCGTGAACGGCGTGGAGGTGACCGGTTACGTCGAGCAGGAGCTCGACCGGCGTCACCCGGTCCGGCTGCTGATCAGGTCCGACGACCCGGCCGAGCTGCGCCAGGGCTGGCAGGAGCTGCGCGCCGACTGGGCGACCACCCTCGAGCGACTTGGCGCCGTGGCGTCGGGCAGCGAGCACCGACGCGTGGATGACGAGTGGTCGGCGGTGGAGACCCTGCGACACCTCGTGTTCGTCCACGACTCTTGGTTCCAGCGGTGCGTGCTGGGCAGCACCGCGAAGTTCAACGCGGTGGGGCTGGCGACGGAGTTCGTCCCCGACCAGGAGGAGCAGGGGCTGGACCCTTCTGCCGAGCCGAGTCTCGCCGATGTCCTGGCCGTGCGCGACGAGCAGGCGGCCGAGCTCGAGGCGTGGCTCGAGTCGGTGACGGCAGACCAGCTGCGGCAGCCGGCGCCGGTACCCGACGGCCCCGGCTGGCCGCCGTACGCCCGTGGCCGGTCGGTCGTCGAGTGCCTCCGCACGGTCCTCGGCGAGGAGTGGGCCCACCACGGTTTCTGCATGCGCGATCTCGACCGGATGGCGCTGGAGGGCACTGGCTAGGGTCGGCACATGAGCGAGATGACCTATCGCCCGTTGGGTGACTCGGGCCTGATGGTGAGCGCCGTCGGCATCGGCTGCAACGCGTTCGGTCGCCGGGTCGACCTGGCGGGTGTGAACGACATCCTCGACGGCGCCCAGGACGCCGGCGTCACGCTGCTCGACACCGCGGACGTCTACGGCGGCGAGGGCGCCAGCGAGCGGCTCCTCGGCCAGGCGCTCAAGGGCCGGCGCGACGAGTTCGTGCTCGCGACGAAGTTCGGGATGGACATGCAGGGGGCCAACGGCGACGACCACGGTGTGCGCGGCTCGCGTCTCTACGTACGCCGCGCGGTCGAGGCCTCGCTGCGACGCCTGGAGACCGACCACATCGACCTCTACCAGTTCCACGAGCCCGACGAGGTCACCCCGATCGACGAGACCCTGTCGGTGCTGACCGACCTGGTCCGCGAGGGGAAGGCCCGCTACCTCGGCTGCTCCAACGTCGCCGGCTGGCAGGTCGCCGACGCCGACTGGACCGCTCGCACCTTCGGCTTCGAGCGCTTCGTCTCGGTACAGAACCGCTACTCCCTCCTCGACCGCACCATGGAGGAGGAGGTCGTGCCCGCGTGCGAGCAGTTCGGTCTCGGGGCGCTGCCCTACTTCCCGCTCGAGTACGGCCTGCTCACCGGCAAGTACCACCGCAACCAGTCGCCGCCGGCCGGGTCGCGCGCCGCGGCCGCACCGTCGCCGTGGCTCAAGAACGCCGACTGGGACCGCATCGAGGCGCTCGAGAAGTACGCCGAAGCGCGCGACGTCTCGATCCTCGACGTCGCCATCGCCGGCCTCGCCGCCCAGCCCGCCGTGGCGTCGGTCATCTCCGGCGCGACCTCCGGCGACCAGGTGCGCGGCAACGCCGCCGCGCTTCGCTGGGAGCCGACCGAGGCCGACCTCGTCGAGCTCGACGAGGTCACCCGAGGCTGAGGCTGCCGGGTTTTCCTCGGTCTGCCGGACGGTCTTCCCGAGGTGTACGTTCCAGACTCAGTCTCACTTCGCGTGGACCCGGCGCATCACCGGCCTAGCTCAGCGCTTCGTGAAGTGACGGCTCGTCCTCGCCTGCGGGGTCCCAGCCACGATCGGCGCGTGTCACGCGACCTGGAGCGAGCGCTTCGACAGCCCCATCCAGAAGCCCTCGAACAGCTGCTCTCCCGGCGTCTCCGGGTCGGTCGAGGCGCCCAGGGTCACGAAGAGCGGCGTGTAGTGCTCGACGGTCGGGTGTGCGTAGGGCATGCCCGGCGCCTGGGACTTGTACGACGCGAGCGCGTCCACGTCGCCGCGGGCCAGGGCCTCGCCGGCCCAGGTGTCGAAGTCCTTCGACCAGCCGGGCGCGGCCGCGTCGATCCGGAACTCGGTCAGGAACGGCAGGCCGTGGGTCAGGAAGCCCGAGCCGATGATCAGCACGCCCTCGTCGCGGAGCGGGCGGAGCCGCTCACCGAGCGCGAGCAGCCGGGTCGGGTCCTGCGTGGGCAGCGACATCTGTAGCACCGGGATGTCGCCGTCGGGGTACATGATCTTCAGCGGCACCCAGGCGCCGTGGTCGAGCCCTCGGCTCGCGTGCTGGTGGATCGGCTCGTTCGCGGGCATCATCGCCGTCACCCGCTGGGCCAGCTCCGTGGCCGGGGGTGTGCGGTAGGTCATCCGGTAGAAGCGCTCCTCGAAACCACCGAAGTCGTAGACGAGCGGCGCCTGGTCGGCGCTGAGCATCACCGGCGCGGACTCCCAGTGCGCGCTGACGATCAGGATCGCCTTCGGGCGCGGGAGATCCGCGGCGAGGCCGGCCAGCTGGCTCGACCACAGCGGGTCGTCGAGCAGCGGCGGCGCACCGTGGCCGATGTAGAGGGCGGGCATCCGGTCGTTCATGACACCTTAAATGATTGCAGATTCAACTTTATTCCGGAAGGCCCCCGGACGCGTCCATGATCGCGCAGCTGTGGAGGCTCAGCGAGCGTCCCTCGCTGGTGAACACCTCCACGGAGTAGGTGTCTGCCACGACGTCGACCTCGGCAGAGCGGCTCGCCACTTCCCATCGGCCGGCGAAGCCGGGGACCACCTCGCCGCGCCGCTCGACCACGACGTGCGCGCCGTCGTACGACGCCCACACGGTCGGCGCGATCTCAGCCGGCTCGCCGAGCGCGATCGCGCGGCTCGGCGCCCGAGGGCGCTGCCGGAGGTACGCCGTGCCGTCGGCGTCGTGCTCGAGAGTGAGCTCGCGGGCGATCGACAGCTGGCCCCGCCAGGGCGAGGTCGGGAGCACCTGGGCGTAGGTCCAGTTGTCGAGCCAGCCCAGCAGGATCCGGGCCCCGTCGTACGGCTCGGCGAACGTGACCGCGGCATAGAGGTCGGGCCCGAGGTCCAACCGGCGCAGCCCGCCGGCGTCCGCGGTGAACGACCGGCCGTCGAAGTCTCCGACCACATAGTGCGTCGCCGGCTCCTGCGAGACCAGCAGCACCCAGCGGTCCCCCAGCGGGAACAGGTCGGGACACTCCCAGGGACCACCGGCGCCCGGCGGCATCGCGATGTCGCTCTCGTGGGTCCAGGTGAGCAGGTCGGGCGAGGAGTAGACGGCCACCGCGTCCTCGAGCGACCGCGCCACCAGCATCACCCACCGGTCGCCGTGGCGGAGCAGCCGTGGGTCACGGAAGTCCGTTGACCCGATGTCGAGGACGACCCCGTGCTTGCGCCAGGTCAGGCCGCCGTCGATGCTCCACGCCATCGCCTGGCGCTGGGCAAGCGTGGACCGCTCGAGACTGG
Organism: Nocardioides sp.; assembly: GCA_036741335.1. GTDB lineage: Bacteria > Actinomycetota > Actinomycetes > Propionibacteriales > Nocardioidaceae > Nocardioides. Next base: position 13,738 of record DAINSL010000016.1, read on the forward strand.
TGTACGCCGCCACGAGCGCGCCGCGGCCGAAGCCGGGCGTGCCGTCCTCGTCCACAACCACCGACCCGGTCCAGACCTCCTCATCCGCATCGGCCGCGATCGCCACGGGCAGGTGGGCCCAGGTGAGCAGGTCGTCGCTGACGGCGTGACCCCACGACACGTCGCCGTGCACGGGGCCGGGGGACAGCTGGTACCAGACGTGCCAGCGGTCCTCGAGCCGGAGCAACCCGGTGGGATCGTTGAGGAACCCCGCAGGCGGGGTCAGATGGAACCCGGGCCTACTCATGTGGGCAGCGACCAGTCGATGGGTGCGCCGCCCTGGTCCTCAAGCAGCCGGTTGACCCGGGAGAACGGGCGCGAGCCGAAGAAGCCCCGGGAGGCCGACAGCGGTGACGGGTGGGCGGACTCCACCCAGGGGATCCGACCGAGCGCGGGCTTGAGCGACTGGGCGTCGCGCCCCCAGAGGATCGCCGCGGCGCCACCACGGCGTACCAGTGCATCGATCGCGCACGACGTCACCTCTTCCCAGCCGCGGCCGCGATGGGACGCGGCCTCGCCGGGGCGGACGGTGAGGACCCGGTTGAGCAGCATCACGCCCCGGTCGGCCCACGCCGTGAGGTCGCCGTGCGGCGCCGCCGGGATGCCGAGGTCGACCGAGAGCTCCTGGTAGATGTTGCGCAGCGAGCCCGGCAGCGGGCGTACGTCGGGCGCGACCGCGAACGACAACCCGATCGGGTGGCCGGGCGTCGGGTAGGGGTCCTGGCCGACGATCAGCACTCGGACCTCGGCCAACGGGCGGCGGAACGCCTTGAAGACGTGGTCCCCGGCCGGCAGGTAGCGGCGTCCGGCCGCGAGCTCGGCGCGGAGGAACTGACCCATCGTCGCTATCCGTTCGTCCACGGGTGCCAGCGCATCGGCCCAGTCCGGCGCCATCAGGCCGCGCTCCACGAGACCACTCAGCGCGCTCACGGGGTCACGCTAGCGAGGTCAGCCGGCGAGGACCTCCGCAGCTCTGTCAAACGAGCGGACCCCGTGAAGGGCGCGGTGGTGTGTGGCACGCTCGCCGACATGGCCCGCTCCCGCCGCGCCACTGTCGCCGGCCTCCACGAGCTGGCCGGATCGATGCCCGGCGTGACCGTGGAGACCGGGCCGAAGGGCAACGAGGTCTACCAGGTCAGCAAGCGGAGCTTCGTGTTCTTCCGCACCCCGCGGCCGGACGCGGTCGACCCGGACACCGGCGAGCGGTACGACGACGTCGTCGTGATCTGGGTCGGCTCGGAGATCGACAAGGAGGCGCTCATATCGGATGACAGCACGCCGTTCTTCACCACTCCGCATTTCGACGGGCACCCGTCGGTGCTGCTGCGGACCTCGCGGATCGGCGAGGTGAGTCGCGACGAGCTCGCCGAGCTGGTGTACGACGCGTGGCTGTCGCGGGCGTCGCCGCGCGCCGCTCGCCGCTGGCTCGAGGAGCACGGCGTCGACTGAGTCAGTCCGCGCCGGCGTTCTGTGTCTGGTCCTCGGCCGAGTGCTGCGAACCCGAAATGCGACGGAACTAGCAGGCGTCTGACCAGTGCCGGGCCCCTGCAATGCCCATATTGAAGGGACCAGCGGCAGGTCGGTGCGCAAGACCGTCATGCGGGTCCCCAGCACCAGCACATCGGCTGCGAGCGAGCACACAGGGGCTGAGCGGACGCTCGGGATCGAGCCGGTCAGTTCCCGTAGTACTGGCTGGTGACGAGTCCCAGCAGAGCCGCGAAAACGATCACCAGCGTGGTGACACCTACGATCACGCCAAGCAAGACGGCCAACGTCATCCCCGCCCACGTCTCCGCCTTGTCACGGCGGGATCCCTTGGCCATGGCGAGGATTCTCGCAGCGATCGCTTCGCGCACGCCTGAGCATGAGTACCTAACTGCGCGCGAGGCTCACGCGCTCATCGGGTGTGGGCGAAAGCGGTGGCGGGATGACGCGGTCGGCGCCGCGGCCTTCCGGGATCGGACGTTACCGGTGTCGAGGCATGTCGTTGGGGATACCTTGGCTGAAGCGGCGTGCCATTGACTCTGGGCTGGCCGCCTTATAGGAAGCAGTACCCAGCTCGTGCAGCTGCTGACGTGGATGCAGCCCCGTGACTACCGCGTGGCCAAACCGATCGTTTCCTCCTTCACCACGCTCGCCGTCGCGGTCAGCGTTGTTTTCCTGCCTCTTCAAGACCAGGTGGCGCCCACCGACGCCCGACTTCTCGCCCTGGCCGGTGCTGCTCTTGCCATCGGCGTTGTGATGAGCGTCGTCGCGACGGTCGTCGACCAGGCGGCCCGGCCGGCGTGGGCGGTGTGCCCGTTCCTCGCGATCGTCGCGATCGTCGTCATCGACCTCGCCACCGACGACGCGTCGTTCACGGCGCAGATCTTCTTCCTCTTGCCGACCCTGTACGCCGGCTCGCAGCTTCCGCGGCGCGGAGCCGCTCTGGTCACGGCGGCGGCCATCGTCGGTGACGCGGTGGTGGTCCTAGTGAGCCTCCCGCTCAGGTACGCGATCAGCGACACGGGCTACATGGCCGCAGCGCTCATCGCGACCACGATGATGCTGGTGCGCGGCGCGGAGGCCCGGGAGATCACGGTGGCCAAGCTCGCTCATCTCGCCACGACGGACTCACTCACGGGGTTGGTCACGCGTCGAGTCTTCGACAAGGCCACGGCTCGGGCCGTGACCACGTCCGAGCCGTCGCACGGGACCTCACTCGTCCTCGTCGACCTCGATCGGTTCAAGTCGGTCAACGACCAGTACGGACACCAGGGCGGTGACGAGGTGCTGGTCCAGGTCTCTGCGCTGCTACTGGAGTCCGCCCGTCTGGGCGACGTGGTGTCCCGCGTCGGTGGTGACGAGCTGGCGTTGCTGATGCCTGACTGCCCGCTCGAGGTGGCGGAGCGGAGGACCAAGGAGATTGTCGATCGGGTTCGTGAGCACGGCATCACTCTCTCGGCCGGCCACGTCATCCACGTGTCGATCAGCGCCGGCCTGGCCCATAGTCCGACGCATGCCTCGGACTATCCCGAGCTCTATGCCGCTGCCGACAAGGCGCTGTACGCATCCAAGGATGCCGGACGGCACCGGGTGGCGGCGCAGCCACTGATCGCATGACAGGACCTCCGGGGCCGCCGCATCGAGGATCCACATCCCTGAGCCGTCAGGTCGCGTGGCTCAAAGGTTCGGAGAGTAGCCGCGGATGGCGTCAATCGCGCGCTGGAGGAATGCGCTCTCGCCGAACGTGTTCAGCTTCCAGAACATCGCCTGGCTACCGCCCGCGGCGACCGCGGAGATGGACATCTGGGCGCCCACTGCCAAGACGCTGATACAGAGGCTCACTCGGTTGCCACCCAACGCGCTGTAACGCTCATAGACGCGCACGACCATGCGTGCGTCACCCAGCCGAAAGTCACCACGATCCTCGAGTTTCGCGGTCACGCTCCCTGCGGGGATCTTCTGGTCAAGGTATGCGATGAGTGCATCGACATCTCCGTCAAGCACCTGCTCGTAGTGCGCCATGCCCGTCACACTAAGGCGCGACCGAGTCGCACATCAGGACATTGAGACCATGGCCACGCGGATCGCGACATGGGCGGATGCTTCCCATCCGGATTTTGAAGGCCGCAAAGTCCGCCTGTGGCCTCGCCCCTCCCGTCGCGTGCCGGGTTCGATCGGGACCGGCACCCTGCGGCGCCTTCACCCGGGTGACGAACGGCGGTCACGTCCAGAGGACACCTCGGCGAAAGAAAAGTTTTCAGCGGCCCAGAGCCCGCGACCCGCCGGACCCGTACCTGCGCGACGGGTTCGTGCCGATCTCGGGCGGCACCTTCTTCGCGACGGCCTTCTTCGTCGCCGCCCGCTTCCGGGGCGCGGCCTTCTTGCTCGCCACCTTCTTCGCGGTCGCCTTCCTGGACTGCGCGGAAGCCTTCGTGGCCGAGGCCTTCCGAACGGTCTTCGTCGCGGCCGCCTTCTTCGTCGTACGACGCGTGGTCGCGGCGGGCGCGGCCGGCTCCTGGGCCAGCGACCACTGGTCGATCCACTCGTCGATCACGACCCAGGTGCTGGTGCGCGCCTGGCGCCCGCTGAGCATGCCGAGGTGGCCACCGGGGACGATCTCGAACCGCGCCTCGCGCGATCCGGTCAGCAGCGGGACCGAGGCCCGCACCGCCGCGATCGGGGCGATGCCGTCCGAGGCGCCGGCGAACACCAGCACCGGCGCGGTGATCGCGGCCACCGAGATCGTCCGGTCCTCCATCTCGAACGTGCCGTCCACGAGGGCGTTGCCCTTGAGCAGCCGGTGGTAGAGCTGGCCGAAGGTGCGGCCGGGGTAGGCGATCATGTTCGCGGTGAAGCGGTCGACGGCCTCGATCTGTGCGAGGTAGTCGGCGTCGTCGAGGTTGCGCGCCAGCGCCAGCGGCTTGGTCACCAGCTTCTGGAATGACGAGAGCTGGAACGCCCACCGCACCAGCGGCTTCGGAGCGCCCCCGGCCAGCTGGTAGAGGCGGGTGATCGCGCCCCGGCCGTCGGTGAGGTCGAGCAGCGGGCGCAATGGGGCGACCAGTGGCACCTCGCGGACGTCGAACGGCGAGCCCACGGCCGTGACGGACGCGATCGGGAGGGACGCGTCGTCGGCGGCTGCCAGCAGCGCGAACACCCCGCCCAGCGACCAGCCGATCACGTGCACGGGCCGACCACCGGCATGCGCGGACGCCTCGCGGATGGCGGTCGGGACGACCTCCTCGATCCAGTGCTCCATGCCGAGGTTGCGGTCGCGGAACGACACCGCGCCGTACTCCACGAGGTAGGTGGGCCGGCCGGCGGTGACGAAGTGCTCCACCACGGAGCAGCCCCGGCGCAGGTCGTAGCAGAGCGCCGGCGCGGCCAGGGGCGTCACCAGCAGGATCGGGTCACCGTGCTCGTAGGCCCCGGCGGCGGGACGATAGTGGTAGACCTCGCGGAGCGCACCCTCGTCGATCAGGGTGCGCGGCATCGGCCGCAGATCGGCCAGTCCGCCGTACACCACCCGGTGGGCGATGTTGATGGCCGCTGAGACGACCTGATCGGGCTTGGGTATCAGGTCCATGACCCCGAAACTACCCGAGCACCGGCCCGCCCGATCCGGCCGCTCGACCAGCCGAAGGTGGAGGACTACACAGGTGAGACGTCGTCGCCGGACCGGGGCGAGCCGACGCGGGCAATTCGCCCCGACCCGCGCCGGCTCTCGGTGACGTTCGCGCGCCACCGAGTAGCAACGACTCGGGACTGGCCGGGGTTACGCAGTGCTGGCGGCGGCCGCCTCGGCGTCGTCCGGCTTCGGCTTGAGTCGCTTGCCGTGCGGCGGGCGCACGTCGTCCAGCTCGTCGAGAAAGCTCTTCGCCCAGGCTGCGACGTCGGCGCGCCTGACCGTCTTGCGCATGGCACGCATCCGCCGGGAGCGGTCCCGGTCGTCGGTGCGGCAGGCCTCGAGCAGGGCCGACTTCATGCCGTTCAGGTCGTAGGGGTTGACCTGCCAGGCCTGCCGCAGCTCGGCCGCGGCGCCGGCGAACTCCGAGAGCACGAGCGCGCCGTCCTCGTGGTAGCGGCAGGCGACGTACTCCTTGGCGACGAGGTTCATCCCGTCGCGGTAGGGCGTCACCACCATGATGTCGGCGGCGCAGTAGAGCGCGGCCATCTCCTCGCGGGGGTACGACGTGTGCAGGTAGCTGATCACCGGGCGGCCGATCCGGGCGAGGTCTCCGTTGATGTGCCCGACCAGCCGGTCGAGGTCATCGCGGAGCATGCGGTACTCCTCGACCTGCTCACGTGACGGCGTGGCCACCTGCACGAACACCGCCTCCTCGACGTCGAACTCCCCGTCCCGGATCAGCTCGGCGAACGCGCGCAGCCGCGCGTGGATGCCCTTGGTGTAGTCGAGCCGGTCGATGCCGAGGAAGACCTTCGTCGGGTCGCCCAGTGCCGTGCGGATGGCGGCGGCGCGCTCGCACACGCCGTCGGACTTGGCGAGCTTCTCGAACCCCTTGTAGTCGATGGAGATCGGGAAGGCGGCCGCACGGACGGTCCGGTCGTCGGGCAGGTAGACCAGGTCGCGGTGGGTCTTGTGGCCCACCCGCTGGCGTACCAGCCGCACGAAGTTGGCCGCGCCGCCCGGGAGCTGGAAGCCCACCAGGTCGGCGCCGAGCAGCCCCTCGAGCAGCTGGCGCCGCCAGGGCAGCTGCTGGAAGAGCTCGGCGGGCGGGAACGGGATGTGCAGGTAGAAGCCGATCCGGAGATCGGGCCTCAGCTCGCGGAGCGCCTGCGGTACCAGCTGCAGCTGGTAGTCGTGCACCCACACCGTGGCGTTCTCGGCCGCCCGGTTCGCGGTGTGCTCGGCAAAGCGCTGGTTGACCGCGACGTAGGCGTCCCACCACTCGCGGTGGAACTCCGGCTTGGCGACCAGGTCGTGGTAGAGCGGCCAGAGCGTCCCGTTGCTGAAACCCTCGTAGAACCTGGTGATCTCGTCCTGGGTCAGCGAGACCGGGTCGAGCACCATGCCGTCGTGCTCGAACGGCTCGAGACCGGTCTCCGTGCCGCCAGGCCAGCCGATCCAGATGCCGTCGTTGGCCCGCATGATCGGCTCGACAGCGGTGACCAGGCCGCCGGGCGACCCGCGCCAGCCGGCGGTGCCGTCGGGCAGGGTGACCCGGTCCACAGGCAGCCGGTTCGCCACTATGACGAGATCGGCCGAACCATTCAGGGGCACATCACGACCCTACCGAGAGCGGGACCACGCGACCTCATCCCCCGGGGCGGGCTCCCGGGTCGTCCGCGGCGTAGCGGACGCCGATCCCGTGACGGATGTCGTCCATCACTCCCAGCAGTTCCAGCGTCTGGGCACGGGGGACCAGCGGGCTCTCGGAGAGTCCATCGCGCAGGCACTCCTGGACGTGGGCGGCCTCGTTGCCGAGTCCGGTGCCGATGAGCTGCTCGGGCGGCTCGATCCGCTCGGGCTGTCCGTCAGTGGGCGTCCACACGGCGTACGACGGGTGGTGGAAGTCGGCGGGGACGTCGAGGAGCCCGGTGTCGGTCGCGATGGTCGCCGCCCTCGGGCTGGCCGCGGTCATCGACGTGGTCAGGGCCGACAGTGCGCCGCTCTCATGCCGTGCGGCCACGGCCACGTCGAGGTCGATCCCGCTGTCGGCCAGGCTCGCCGTGGCCGCGACCTCGGCGAACGGCCCGAGCATCATCCGGGCGAAGGTGAGGGGGTAGATGCCCATGTCCAGCAGGGCGCCCGCTCCGAGGGCGGGGTCGACCATCCGGGCGCTCGCCGAGTCCGGCACCACGAAGCCGAGGTCGGCGTGCACCTGGCGCGGGGTGCCGAAGTCGCCGGCATGGAGGCGGCGCTGCACCTCACGGACCAGTGGGTGGCAGGCCATCCACATGGCCTCCATGCAGAACAGGTCTCCGGCCGACTCGAAGAGCGCCTCGCCGTCCGCGCGGGTGAGCGTGAGCGGCTTCTCGCAGAGCACCGGCTTGCCTGCGGCGAAGGCGAGCCGGGCGTGCTCGAGGTGGAGGGAGTGGGGGCTCGCGATGTACACGACGTCGACGTCGGGGTCCACCGCGAGTGCGTCGTACGACGGGTACGCGCGGGTCGACGCGTCGCCGAACTCCCGCGCGAACGCCTCGGCCGAACCCGGTGAGCGCGACCCGACGGCGCCCAGCCGGGCCCCGGGCACCTGCCGCAGGTCGGAGGCGAAGGACTGGGCGATGCGTCCGGTGGCGAGGATTCCCCAGGTGGTGGTCACGGACCCAGTCAGCCCGATTCCACGACGCGCCGCAAGCGAATGACATCACTGTGATTCGTCGCGTAGACTCCCTTTCATCGAGCAAGGCGACGAGACAAGATCGAGCATGCAGGGGACGTGGATGGACGCCGCAGCCGCACGATCCGGCCAGGAGGCCGGACCGAGTCTGGGCGAGCGCGACCGCGACATCCTCGATTTCGAGCGCCAGTGGTGGAAGTACGCCGGCGCCAAGGAGACCGCGATCCGCGAGTCCTTCGACATGTCGGCGACCCGCTACTACCAGGTGCTGAACGCCCTGATCGACCGTCCGGAGGCGCTCGTCGAGGACCCATTGCTGGTCCGCCGCCTGCGCCGGATGCGGGCGGAGCGCCAGCGCACGCGCTCGGCCCGGCGGCTCGGGTTCGAGGTCTGAGATGCCGGCCCGCGACCAGCACGGCGTGGTCTTCCCCTCGCCCGTGATGATCCTGAGCATCCTCGCCGTCGCCATGGCAGGAGTCGCCTGGGTCGCCACCCGGCACCCCGACGCCACCGAGCGACAGGTGACCCCCGCGGCTCAGCACAGCCCGAGCGTCCACCACTCGACGTACCACCAGCCGAAGCCGACGCACACGCTCATCGGGCCGAAGGTCGACCGCGGCAAGGTGGTCGTGGAGGTCTTCAACAACTCCAATATCAGCGGGCTGGCCGGTCGCGTCGCAGGGCGGGCCGCCCATCTCGGCTGGCAGGTGGTCGGGTCCGACAACTGGTACGGCACGATCCCGACCTCGACGGTCTACTACCCGCCGCGGTTGAAGGCGGCCGCGCACCTGCTGGCCCTCGACCTGGGGTTCCATCGCACGATGCCGGCGGTGGCGCCGATGCGGCTCGACCGGCTGACCGTGATCATGACCGGGGCGACGAGCACTTCCATGCACTGAGTCCGGCCGCCGCTCGACCACCGGCCGGCGGCGCGTGATTGGGTGGGACCGTGGAGTTCAGGTCCGCCGAGGGGCGCCAGCGGTACGACGCGCTGGTCGCCGCCGCGGCGTCGTCGGTGGTCGGTCTGGACTTCGACGGCACCCTTGCTCCGATCGTCGATGACCCCGAGATCGCGCACATCCATCCCGATGCGGCCGACGTGCTGCTGGGGCTGGCCGGGGCGGTCCGCGCGATCGCGGTGATCACCGGACGACCCGCCCGCAAGGCTCTCGCACTGGGCGGCCTCGACGACGTCGGCCGCGAGATCGGCGACACCGGGCGCGAGCTGTTCGTGTTCGGGCAGTACGGCCACGAGCGCTGGAGCTCGACCCAGCGCCGCGTGGTCTCACCCCGCCCGCCGCACGGCCTCTCGGCATTTCTCCGCGACCTTCCGCGCGTCCTGCGTGAGGCCGACGCCACGGACGTGTTCGTCGAGGACAAGGGTCTGGCGATCGCTGTGCACACCCGTCGGGTCGACGACCCCGCGGGGGCGTACGACCTGCTCCTGCCCCGGCTCCGCGACCTCGCCTCGCGCTTCGGCCTCGTGGTCGAGCCCGGACGCAACGTGATCGAGATGCGATCACCGGGGATGGACAAGGGTGTCGTGGTGCGCAACCTCGCCAAGGAGGTCGAGGCCGGGGGTTTCCTCTTCGCCGGCGACGACCTGGGCGACGTCGAGGCCTTCGAGGCCGTGGGTGAGCTGCGGGAGCACGGCATGCCGACGCTGCTGGTTTGCTCGGCGTCCCAGGAGGAGAGCACTCTCATCGAGCTGTCCGACATCGTCGTACCCGGCCCCGACGGGGTGCTGGACGTCCTCCGACAGCTGACCGAGGACGCCGGCCCGGCCGAGTGAGGCCTATCCAGCATGTGGACGGGAGGTACGCATGCTGAGACGCCCCGCCCTACGGTGGGAGCAGCTCATCGAGAGGGACTGAGGGAACGGCCCGTTGAAGTCCCGGCAACCGCCGCGAGCCTCCCGCCCGTGCACGTCACGGACGGTCGTGGAACCAGGTGCCAAATCCGTCCCATGGCGAGGGTCGCCGTGGGGAAGATGAGAGGGAGGTTCCTCATGAGCACGTTGGTCTCCGAGACCACCCCGACCACGCACCGCGAGGGCGCGTTCGGCAGCGCCCGGGCGCTTGCCTGCCGCGAGTGCGGCCACGAGCTCGCGCTCGGCCCGCACTATGCCTGCCCGGAGTGCTTCGGCCCGCTGGAGGTCGCCTACGACTTCGGCACCGTGACCCGCGCCCAGATCGAGGCCGGGCCGCCCAACATCTGGCGCTACCAGCCGCTGCTGCCGGTGCCGACCGACATCTCGCAGAGCCCCAACACCGAGCCCGGCTACACCCGGCTGCTCCGTGCCAACAACCTCGGGCGCGAGCTCGGCATCGACACCCTCTGGGTCAAGGACGACTCGACCAACCCGACGAACTCCTTCAAGGACCGCGTCGTGGCCTGCGCCCTGAGCGCGGCGCGGGAGTTCGGCGCCAAGGTCTTCGCCTGCCCGTCGACCGGCAACCTGGCCAACGCCGTCGCCGCGGCCGGTGCCCGCGCCGGCATCAAGACGGTCGTGTTCATCCCGTCCGACCTCGAGAAGCCCAAGCAGGTCAACTCGGCGGTCTACACCGAAAACCTCGTCGCGGTGAACGGCACGTACGACGACGTCAACCGCCTCGCCTCCGAGATCGCCGGCGAGGAGGAGGGCTGGGCGTTCGTCAACGTCAACGTGCGGCCGTTCTACGCCGAGGGCTCCAAGACGCTCGGCTACGAGATCGCCGAGCAGCTGGGCTGGCGTCTGCCCGACCAGGTCGTCATCCCGGTCGCGTCCGGCTCCCAGCTGACCAAGGTCGACAAGGCGTTCCGCGAGCTGATCGCGCTCGGCCTGGTCGAGGACAAGCCCTACAAGGTGTACGGCGCGCAGGCGACCGGGTGCTCGCCGGTCAGTGCGGCCTACAAGGCCGGCACCGACGCGATCCGTCCGGTCCGGCCGGACACCATCGCCAAGAGCCTGGCGATCGGCAACCCCGCCGACGGCATCTATGTGCTCGACATCTGCCGCCGCAGCGGCGGCGCTGTCGAGGACATCGACGACGGCCAGGTTCGCGCGGGCATCCTGCTGCTGGCCCGTACCGAGGGCATCTTCACCGAGACCGCCGGCGGCACCACGGTCGGCAGCCTGAAGAAGCTCGTCGAGACCGGCCAGCTCGACCCGACGCTGGAGACCGTGGTGATCAACACCGGCATGGGCCTGAAGACGCTCGATGCGGTCAGCGACGCGGTCGGGCCTGCCGCCACCATCGACCCGTCGTACGCTGCCTTTGTCGCCACCGGCATCGCCGGACTACCCCGCCAGTGAGGAGAACCCATGAGCGTGTCCGTCCGCATCCCGACGATCCTGCGCACGTACACCGCTGGTGAGTCCGAGGTGTCCGCCGAGGGTGCGACCCTGACCGAGGTCCTCGACCACCTGGACAGCAGCTACTCCGGGATCAAGGGCCGGATCATCGACGAGAAGGGCGAGCTGCGCCGCTTCGTCAACGTGTACGTCGGCAACGACGACGTCCGCTTCCTGGACAACCTCGAGACGCCTACGCCCGACGGCACCCAGATCTCGGTGATCCCGGCGGTCGCCGGCGGCTGATAGCGCGACCGGCTATGTCCGGTCGAGCTCCTCGAACCCCCGGACACCGGGTTCCCTTGCGTCAGCAGGGCCCGGCGCGCACGGATAGTCCCCGACGATGTGGTTGGTCTATGCGCCAGACTTACGACCAAATCGTCGGGGACTATGCGCCGGTGAGGCTTCCTCAGCCGAGCGCGGCGAGGCGACCGGCCAGGAGGGCACGCTCGGGCTCGTTGTCGCACAGTGCGACCGCCCGCTCCAGCTCGGTGCGGGCCTCGTCGATCCGACCGACGCGCGCCAGGAGCTCGCCGCGGACCCCGGGCAGCCGGTGGCCCGGCAGCTCGAGCCCGTCGAGGGCCCGGAGCCCCGCCAGCGGCCCGTCCGCCTCGGCGACGGCCACCGCCCGGTTGAGCCGGACCACGGGGGAGTCCGCGACCGCTACCAGCTCGTCGTACCTCGCGACGATGCGCGGCCAGTCCGTCGCGTCCGGGTGCGGCGCGACGGCGTGCTCGGAGGCGATCAGCGCCTGGAGGAGGTACGGCGTGCCGGGCGCAGTCACGTGCGGGGTGAGCACCGCGAGCGCCTCGGTGATCTCGTCGTCGTGCCAGCGGCCGCGGTCCTGGTCGGGCAGCAACACCATCCGGCCGTCATCGACTCGGGCGTCGCGGCGGGAGTGCTGCAGCAGCATCAGGGCCAGGAGCCCGTCGAGATCGGCGCGTCCGGGCAGCAGCTCGCACAGCACCCGCCCCAGCCGGACCGCCTCCGCGGCGAGCTCCGGTCGGACCAGGTCGGCACCGGACGGCGGGGCGTACCCGGCCGTGAACGCCAGGTACGCGACGTCCGCGGCCCGGTCCACCCGCTGCTGCAGCTCCGCGCCGGTCGGCACCGCGAACCGCTCGTCGGCCAGGCTCTTGCGGGCCCGCGTCAGCCGGGCGGCCATGGTCGGCGTCGTGACCAGGAACAACCGCGCGATGTCGGCCGTGCTGATGCCGAGCACCAGCCGCAGGGTGAGGGCTGCGGCGTTCTCGCGGGTCAGCGCCGGGTGCGCGCAGAGCAGCACGAGGCGCAGGCGCTCGTCGCGCACCGGCTCGCCGCTGTCCGCCATCACACGCTGCGCCTCCTCCTGCAGATCCGACTCGACCGCGAGCCGCGGCATCGCCCGGGCGGCCACGGCTTCCGCCCGCAGCCGGTCGAGGATCCGGCGCCGCGCCGCGGTGAGCAGCCAGGCGGGCGGGTTGGCGGGTACGCCGTCGCGGGGCCAGGTGCGTGCGGCAGACTCGAACGCGTCACCGAGGCCGTCCTCGGCCAGGTCGAGCCGCCGGAACTGCGCGACCAGCAGGGCGGTCAGCCGCCCCCACTGGTCGCGCCAGGCCGCCTCGAGGGCGGGGCCGACGGTTGGCTCACTCCCAGTCCCGGTCGCCTTCATAGCCCTCGATGTGGATCACGGGTCGCACCTCGACGGCGTACGACGTCGGCAGCAGTCGGCAGAGCTCGAGCACCAGGTCCTGGGAGTCGGCCTCGATCAGGTAGAAGCCGCCGAGCTGCTCGACGCCCTCGGCGTACGGGCCGTCGGTGACGAGCGGGGCGCGGTTCACGTGGCGCAGGGTCCGTCCGGCCGGCGACTCGGCCAGCGCCTCCCCGGCGAGCATCGTCGCCCGGTCCGCCACCGCCTTGTGGAACGCGGTGTGCGCGTCCATGACCGCCTGCCGTTGTTCCTGGGTGGCGGTGTCCCAACCACCTTCTTCAGCGGCCATCAGCACCAGGTATTTCATCGCGTGCCCGTCCTCTCGCAGGGGAGTCTGTCACTGCGATGACGGTCCGGCCCGGATGGAATCGACATCCGACCTCGGTACGACGGTCCTCCGCAGGCTCACCCGAGCGGGACGTGTCACATACCCCCGCGGGCGACGTAGGCCCGTACCTCGATGCGTCCTTCGGCCCCGCTGATCCGGCCGACACAGTTGAGCAGGTCGTCGAGGTCGTCGGTGTCGATCACGTAGAAGCCGGTGAGCTGCTCGGCAGTCTCGGCGTACGGGCCGTCGGTCACGGTCACGTCGTCGAGGGACCCGCTGACGATCTTCGCCTCGGAGCTGGGGACCAGCTCGGCGCCCTCCACGAACGTGTGGCCGCGCTCGGCGAGGAGCTTGGCGAACTCGGTGTGCGCGCCGAACACGCGCTCCTTCTCCTCCTGCGGGAGCGCGTCCCACTCGCTCTCGTTGCCGGGGATCAGGACGACGTACTTGGCCATGGCCGTTCCTCTCGGTGAGGCTGCTCATTCTGTCACCGGGATGACGGGCGTGCCGACCCGGAATCGACAGCCACCACCGGCCAGAGCCGGCCGCGCCGTGTCAGCGCTCGCGCAGGGCCTGGACCGACGGCGGTATGCCGATGCCGGGCGCCAGGTCCGGGGCGGCGAGCGGGGCGTCGTACACCTGCCGTAGGGGTACGACGCCCGCCCAGGCCGGCCCCGCCACGTCGGCCGGCTCGTCCTCGGGCCAGTCGTCGGAGACCTTGAGCGACCAGTCGTCGATCGGCAGGGCGAGGAGCAGCGTCGCGGCCAGCTCGGCCTTGGTCGGCCGGCGCACCTCGGTCACGCGGCCGGGAAGGAGCCGCTCGGTGACCAGATCGAGCAGGCGCTCCTTCTCGTCGGTCACCGGCGAGCAGCTCCCGAACAGGACCGCCGAGCGGTAGCGGATCGAGGACTCGAAGGCGGTGCGGGCCACGACCAGCCCGTCGTACGCCGTCACTGCCAGCGCCGTGGGCGCGCCGGCCGCGAGCATTCGCATCCAGCGCGAGCCGGTGGACCCGTGCGCGAGCACCCGGTCGCCGTCGCGGACGACGGCGGTCGGGATCACCACGGGCGTGCCGTCGTCGGCGACCAGCCCGAAGTGGCCGACGAGGGCGGAGTCGAGCAGGCAGTCGAGGGCGGCACGGTCGGTGCTGGCGTTCTCGGGCAGGCGGGTCGGTCTGCGCGGGCCGGGAGGAGTGGTCACGGGAGGAAACTACCGAGTCGGGGTCGGTCGCGGGCCGTTTGCACTCGCCCCTTGCGAGTGCTAAACATGAGGCTGGCACTCTCGGGCTGAGAGTGACAACACATTCGGACCGGTGAGTTGAGGTCAGAAGCGTCGGCGGGAAGGGTCCGCCGGGCAGCCTGGCCGTCCGTCGCGGGCAGCGATCCGGTCGCCAGACGCTGGATCACGCCAAAGGAATCGCGGAAAATATGGCCAAGCTGATTGCTTTCAACGAGGAGGCCCGCCGCGGTCTCGAGCGAGGGATGAACCAACTCGCCGACGCGGTCAAGGTCACGCTCGGCCCCAAGGGCCGCAACGTCGTCCTCGAGAAGAAGTGGGGCGCGCCCACCATCACCAACGATGGTGTGAGCATCGCCAAGGAGATCGAGCTGGAGGACCCGTACGAGAAGATCGGGGCCGAGCTCGTCAAGGAAGTCGCCAAGAAGACCGACGACGTCGCCGGTGACGGCACCACGACGGCGACGGTGCTCGCCCAGGCGATGGTCCGCGAGGGCCTGCGCAACGTGGCGGCCGGCGCCAACCCGATGAGCATCAAGCGCGGCATCGAGAAGGCCGTCGAGGCCGTGACCGAGCAGCTGCACGCGATGTCGAAGGACGTCGAGACCAAGGAGCAGATCGCCTCGGTGGCGGCCATCTCCGCCGGTGGCGACCAGAGCGTCGGCGACATCATCGCCGAGGCGATGGACAAGGTCGGCAAGGAAGGCGTCATCACCGTCGAGGAGTCGAACACCTTCGGCATCGACCTCGAGCTGACCGAGGGCATGCGGTTCGACAAGGGCTACATCTCGGCGTACTTCGCGACCGACATGGAGCGCATGGAGGCCGTGCTCGAGGACCCCTACATCCTGATCGCCAACCAGAAGGTCTCCTCTGTCAAGGACCTCCTGCCGATCCTCGAGAAGATCATGCAGTCCGGCAAGCCGCTGCTGATCGTTGCCGAGGACACCGACGGTGAGGCGCTGTCGACACTGGTCGTGAACAAGATCCGCGGCACCTTCAAGTCCGTGGCCGTCAAGGCTCCGGGCTTCGGTGACCGCCGCAAGGCCATGCTGCAGGACATCGCGATCCTGACCGGTGGCCAGGTGATCTCCGAGGAGGTCGGCCTGAAGCTGGAGTCGACCGGCCTCGAGCTGCTCGGCACCGCGCGCAAGGTCGTCATCACCAAGGACGAGACCACCATCGTCGAGGGTGGCGGCGACTCCGCCCAGATCGAGGGACGGGTCAACCAGATCCGCGCCGAGATCGAGAAGAGCGACTCCGACTACGACCGCGAGAAGCTGCAGGAGCGGTTGGCCAAGCTGGCCGGCGGCGTCGCGGTGATCAAGGTCGGCGCGGCCACCGAGGTCGAGCTCAAGGAGCGCAAGCACCGCATCGAGGACGCCGTTCGCGCGGCCAAGGCCTCGGTCGAGGAAGGCATCGTCGCCGGCGGCGGCGTGGCGCTCATCCAGGCCGGCGCCCGTGCGTTCGACAAGCTCGACCTGCCCGACGACGACGAGGCCACCGGCGCCAACATCGTCCGGGTCGCGCTCAGCGCCCCGGTCCGCCAGATCGCGCTCAACGCCGGTCTCGAAGGCGGTGTCGTGGCCGAGAAGGTCGCCGGCCTGCCCGAGGGCCACGGCCTGAACGCGGCCACCGGCGAGTACGGCGACATGTTGGCGGCGGGCGTGCCCGACCCGACCAAGGTCGTCCGCTCCGCCCTGCAGAACGCCGCCTCCATCGCGGCGCTGTTCCTGACGACCGAGGCAGTCATCGCGGACAAGCCCGAGAAGGCTGCGGCGATGGGCGGAGACCCGTCCGGCGGCATGGGTGGCATGGACTTCTGAGTCCACGGCACCTCCTTCACCCCCCAGTAGGGCCCCCGCTTCGGCGGGGGCCCTACTGCCTCTCACGACTCCGTCTGCGGGCGGTCATACGTTGTGGTCGCCATGACGACCGATCCGTATGACGTCCCGCGAGGGTTTGCCACGTTGGTCGTCGTCGCGATCGTGCTGGCGATCGCAGGCTGCGGGGAGTCGCAGCACCCCGCGAAGGCGAACCCGACCCACGGGCCGCCGCCCGCCCTCGCTGCGGCCGCGACGCTGGTCCGGCTCGACCGGCTGCAGGTGCGGCCGCGGCCCCGCAGCACCTGGGGCTACGTCCGCGACGCGTTCGGCAGCGACTGGATGGACACCGACCACGATGGCTGCAACCAGCGCGACGACGTGCTCCTGCGCGACGCCGTACCCGGGAGCACGACCGTCGGGCAGCAGGGTGCCTGCGACCACGACGTGCTCGCCGGGACCTGGCACGACCCCTACACCGGCCGGACCCTCACCTTCACCGACCTCAAGGACCTCCGGCAGGCCGAGGCGATCCAGATCGACCATGTCGTCCCGCTGGCCGAAGCGTGGGTCTCCGGCGCGGCGGGCTGGTCGCGCGCGCGGCGTGAGCTGTTCGCCAACGACCTGCACGAGCTGCTGGCCGTCGACGGACCGACCAACATGAGCAAGGGCGACGGCGACCCGGCGGCGTGGCGTCCACGGAAGGGCTACCAGTGCGCCTACGCCCGCCGCTGGATCGAGGTCAAGGCCACATGGCGCCTCGCCGTGGACCCGTCGGAGAAGACCGCGCTGGAGGACATGCTGGGCTTCTGCCCATGACCCTGTGAGAGCGTGACGTCCGTGCCCTGGACCATCGCGCCGATCGCCGTCGACGACGCGGACGACGTGGCCAGGGTGCACGTCCGGGTCTGGCAGGAGGCGTACGCCGGCCTGATGCCCGCCGACTACCTCGAGTCGCTCGACCCGGCGGCCTTCGGGGAGAGCTGGCGTGAGCGGCTGCGCCATCCGAGGGCCGGCGTCGGTCACTGGCTCGCCCGCGACGAGCACGGCATCGTCGGCATCGCGAGCTGCGGTCCGGCCCGGGACGACGACGCGCCCGTCCCCTTCGAGCTCTACGCGATCAACGTGCTGGCCCGGGGCCACGGCACCGGGGTGGCCGGCGTCCTGCTCGCCCACGCCATCGGTGACGGCGCGGCGTACCTCTGGGTGCTGGAGGACAACCAGCGGGCCCGGGCGTTCTACCGACGCCACGGCTTCGTCGACGAGGGAGGCCGCAAGCCGGAGCCCGACACGGGTGCTGTCGAGGTCCGGATGGCGCGCGACTCCGTCGCCACGTGAGCACCACCGCGCTGGCGCTCGTCCTGACGGCCGCGCTGCTGCACGCGACCTGGAACCTCGCGGCCAAGGGCGTGACAGGCGATCGCGTGGCCTTCATCTGGTTGTACGTCGTGACCACGGTCGTCTGCTGGGGTCCGGTGGCCGTCGTCTGGGTGGTCGTCCGCGACGAGAGCCCGGACTGGAGGTGGCTGCTCGGGGCCACCGTCACGGCGGTCCTGCACATCGGCTATCAGCTGGTGCTCCAGCGGGGGTACGCCGAGGGAGACCTCAACCTGGTCTATCCGCTGGCCCGCGGATCCGGGCCACTGCTGACCTTCGTTGTGGCGGTCACGGTGCTCGGCCAGCGCCCCGGCGCCGCGGCGGTTGCCGGCGTGCTGGCCGTGGTCGCCGGGGTGCTCCTGATCGCGCTTGGGCGCGGCCACCACGGAGTCCGGGACGGCGTGGTCTGGGGGCTGCTGACCGGCGCGACCATCGCGTCGTACACGCTCTGGGACAACTTCTCGGTCAACCATCTGGAGGTGCCGCCATTGCCGTACTTCGTGCTCGGCACCGTCCTGCAGGTGCCCTGGCTCGCGGTCCTGCTGACTCGTCGGCGCGATCCCGAACCGCTGGGTGAGGTCTGGCGAGCCGCCCGCGGGCCGGTGCTGACCGTCGGAGTGCTCTCGCCGCTGGCCTACGTCCTGGTCCTGCGCGCGATGCAGCTGGCGCCGGTCGCGCTGGTCGCGCCCGCCCGGGAGACGAGCATCGTGGTGGGCGCACTGTTCGGCTGGCTGGTGCTGAAGGAGCCCCTCCCGGCTCGCCGACTGGCCGGCGCCGCCGTCGTGCTGGTTGGGATCGCGCTGATCGCGAGCGGCTGAGCTCCCGCCACTCATTCTCGTCTGGGAGTCTGGTCGCGTGGAGGGTCTCCTGCTCGCGGCCGGCGCGGGGCGACGCATGGGGACGCCGAAGGCCCTGGTCGCCGACGACCGTGGTTCCTGGCTGGTCCGGGGCGTCACGACGCTGTCGGAGGGCGGCTGCCGGCGGGTGACGGTGGTGCTCGGAGCCGAAGCCGAGCGTGCGGCGCTGCTCCTCGAAGGGGTTACGCAGCCACCCCGCATCGTGGTCGCCGAGGACTGGGCCGACGGTATGGGCTCCTCGCTGCGTGCCGGGATGCGCGCCCTCACCGACTCGACCGACGGCTTCGTGATGGTGTCGCTGGTGGACCTCCCGGATCTGGTGCCCGAGGTCGTCTCGCGCGTCTTCGCGGCCGCTGGCGGTCCAGCCGCGCTGGCTCGCGCGTCCTACGACGGGGTGCCGGGTCACCCCGTGCTCTTCGGTCGTGACCATTGGCCGGGCGTTCTCGAGACCGCCCATGGCGACAATGGCGCCCGCGACTACCTGGCCGGGCGCGAGGTGGTGCTTGTCGAGTGCGGCGACCTCGCCACCGGCCGCGACGTCGACTCGCGTCCTTAGCGCGTGGGCCGAGCACGGCCGCCTGGCCCGGCGGATCGGAGACCTGCGGCGCTGGGGCGGGCGCGTCGGCCGCGCGCCGCCGCGGTCGGGCACCGTCGGCTGCGGCCGCCGCGGCCGGGCCCCTTGACGCGCTCTCCGGCCTCCGCTCCGCCGCACCAGCCGGCGCTGGCAGGCTGGCGGGTCCTCGATGACTCATCCAACCATCGGCCAACGAACCGGCCAGTAGCCTTGACGCATGGAGCCGTCGTCCCTCCCAGATTCGGCGCGTGAGGTGGCCGCACTGCTGGCGCGGACCGGCTACCTGTGCGACGACGAGCTCGCGACGGTCACCTACCTGATGCTCGCGATGCAACGGCCGCTGCTGGTCGAGGGCGAGCCCGGCACCGGCAAGACCGCGCTCGCCGAGGCGCTCGCCGAGAGCCTCGACCTGCCGTTGATACGACTCCAGTGCTACGAAGGCATCGACGCCACCCAGGCGCTCTACGACTGGGACTTCCCGCGCCAGATCCTGCACCTGCGGGCGCTCGAGGCGGGCGGCGGTGCCGACGCGGAGGAGGCCGAGAAGAGCCTGTACGACGAGCGGTTCCTGCTCGCGCGCCCGGTGCTCGCCGCGCTCCAGCAGAGCCCCGCGCTGCTCCTCATCGACGAGGTCGACCGGGCGGACGACGAGTTCGAGGCCTTCCTGCTCGAGGTGCTGTCCACCTGGCAGGTCTCCATCCCCGAGCTGGGCACGGTGAAGGCCGCCACCCCGCCGATCGTCGTACTGACCTCCAACCGCACACGTGAGCTCCATGACGCGCTGAAGCGTCGCTGCCTGTACCACTGGATCGACCACCCGGGGCTGGACCGCGAGCTCCAGATCGTGCGCTCACGGGCGCCCGAGGTCTCCGAGACGCTGGCTCGCCAGGTCGTGGGCGTGGTCCAGCAGCTGCGCGACCGCGACCTTCAGAAGCCACCGGGTGTCGCCGAGACCATCGACTGGGCCCGCGCCCTGCATCACCTCGGCACCGCCGAGCTCGATCTCGAGACGGCGGCCGCGACGCTCGGTGCGCTGGTGAAGTACCGCGAGGACGGCGACCGCGTGCGGCACGCGCTGGACCAGCTGTTGCGAACATGAGCGACCGGGTCTCGACAAGCTCGACCGGCGATGGGAGCGGCGCGACCGGCGGCATGAGGGGCGGCGACGAGATCCTGCTCGCGTTCGCCAGGGCGCTTCGCAGCGGCGGCGTCGCGGTGACCCAGGACCGTGCGCACGAGTTCCTGGCCTCGGCCGCCGAGCTCGGCGCCGACGACCCGCGCGCGGTACGCATCGCCGGCCGGGCCACGCTCTGCGCCGGCCCCGACGACCTCACCCGCTTCGACCAGGTCTTCGAGGCGTTCTTCAGCGCCCGCGACGGGCTCCCGCGGCCACGCCCGGCCGCGCCGACCGAGCCGCGCTTCACCGACTTCCCGTTCGAGGACGGCACCAGCGAGGCCGAGCAGACCGACGAGGTCATCCGCGCCGCGGCGAGCGCGACCGAGGTGTTGCGCCAGCGGGACGTCGCCTCCCTCAGCGCGGCCGAGAAGCAGCGCCTCGCGGGCATGTTCGCCACCCTCCGCCCGCGCGCACCGCTCCGGCGTACGGCCAGGCACCAGCCCTGGCACCGCGGCCGCGTCGACGCCTCGCGGACCCTGCGCTCGAGCCTGCGCCGGATGGGCGAGCCGGCCTCGATCGAGTGGCGCCGGCGCGGAACGCGACCGCGCCGGGTCGTGCTGCTTGTGGACGTGAGCGGATCGATGAGCTCCTACGCCGACGTGCTGCTGCGGCTGGCCCACCGGCTGACCGAGGGCATCGGCCCGGTCGAGACGTTCACGATCGGCACCCGGGTCACGCACATCACCCGCGCCATGCGGATCCGCGATCCCGAGCGCGCGCTCGTGGCCGCCGGTCAGACGGTCCCGGACTGGTCGGGCGGCACCCGACTGGGCGAGACCCTGCGCTTCTTCCTCGACCGCTGGGGGCAGCGCGGAATGGCGAGGGGTGCCGTCGTCGTTGTGTTCAGCGATGGCTGGGAACGAGGAGACGCGGTGATGCTGGGCGAGCAGATGGCCCGGCTGCGCCGCATCGCGCACCGTGTCGTGTGGGTCAACCCGCACCGCGGCAAGGACGGCTACGAGGCCGTCCAGCAGGGCGTCGTCGCGGCGCTTCCGCATCTGCACGACTTCGTCGCCGGGCACTCGCTCGCGACGTACGCCGAGCTGGTCGAGGTGATCGCGGATGCGTGAGGTGCTCCCCGAGCTGCTCGAGTGGTGGCGAGCCGGCGAGGAGGTCGGCGTCGGCACCGTGGTGGCGACGTTCCGCTCGGCCCCGCGACCCCCGGGTGCCTCCATGCTGGTCGGCCCGGACGAGACCGCGGTCGGCTCGGTGTCGGGCGGCTGCGTCGAGGGAGCGGTGTACGAGCTCGGCCAGCAGGTCGTCTCGAGCGGTACGCCGGTGCTCCAGCGCTACGGCATCTCCGACGACGACGCGTTCGCGGTCGGGCTCACCTGCGGCGGGATCCTGGACGTGTACGTCGAGAAGGTCTCGCGCGACACGTTCCCCGAGCTGGAGGACCTGGCTGCCGATCTCGAGGCTGGCCGCCCGGTGGCCGTCGCCACCGTGATCGAACATCCCGACCCGCAGTGGCTGGGCCGCCGCGTGATCATCCATCCCGACGAACCGCTCGCCGGCTCCCTCGGCTCCCCGCGCGCGAACGACGCCGTCCGCGACGACGCGCTCGGACTGCTGGCCAGCGGCACCAACGCGACCCTCACCTACGGTCCCGACGGGGAGCGGCGCGGTGACGGGATGCGGGTGTTCGTGTGGGCCTTCGCGCCGAAGCCGCTGATGCTCGTCTTCGGGGCCATCGACTTCGCCGCGGCGGTGGCCCGGGTCGGCAGCTTCCTCGGCTACCACGTGACCGTGTGCGACGCCCGGCCGGTGTTCGCCACCAACACCCGATTCCCCGAGGCCGACGAAGTGGTCGTCGAGTGGCCGCACCGCTTCCTGGAGAAGCAGCGCGACGCGGGCGTGATCGACGGCCGCACCGTGATCACCGTACTGACCCACGACCCCAAGTTCGACGTGCCGTTGCTCGAGGTCGCGCTGCGGCTGCCCGAGGTCGCCTACATCGGCGCGATGGGTTCGCGACGTACCCACGAGGACCGTGAGGCCCGCCTGCGCGAGGCGGGAGTGACCGAGGAGGAGCTGGCCCGGCTCTCGAGCCCGATCGGCCTCGACCTCGGAGCCCGGACCCCGGAGGAGACCGCGATCTCGATCGCGGCCGAGATCATCGCCGGACGCTGGGGCGGCTCGGGCGAGCGTCTCGCCGCCGGAGTCGGGCGTATCCACCACGAGTGAGGTCTGCGCACGGACCTGATGTCCGCGACTGGGTCGACCGCGCTACCGTGACCAGCGTCACCGGACGTTGGGATGCGCATGAGCTCCTCGAGCGATCTGCAGGTCCGCCGCCTCGACGCGCTGCGCGCGTGGACGGCCTTCGTGGAGCATGGCGACCGGGCCGAGGCGATGGTCCGGCCGGAGATCCTGCGAAGCTGGCAGCGTTCGCAGCCGCGGGTGTCGCCGGACGTCACCCAGGCTCCGCTCACCGACGAGTCTGAGGCCCGGGCGTTCTGGCACGAGTCACCGCTGCAGCTGGCGGTGTCGCGGGTCGAGTCGGACCTGCGGCGGACCGCTGAGGACGGCGACTTGGTGCTCGCCGTGACCGACGCACAGACCCGCATCCTGTGGACGTACGGCGGGCGGGTCATGCGCCGCAAGGCCGAGTCGGTGAACTTCGTCCCGGCCGCGCGCTGGGACGACGAGAGCGTCGGGACGAACGCGCTCGACCTCGCCAACCGGCTCGACCGCCCGAGCATGGTCTTCAGTGCCGAGCACTACGCGCCGATCGTGCACAACTGGGTCTGCTGGGCCGCGCCCGTGCACGACCCGCTCACCGGGCGTCAGCTCGGGGTCATCGACCTCTCGACCACATGGGACCGCACCCACCCGATCGGCCTGGCGACCGCGCGGGTGCTGGCCCGGCTGATCGAGACCGCGATGCCGCTGTCCACCATGCATCCGCTCGCGTCCGATACCGACGGACCGACCGGTTTGGTGCTGCGTCTGCTCGGGAACGCCGAGGCGAGCCTCGACGGCAGCCGCCTGCTGCTGAACCGCCGCCAGACCGAGATCCTCGCGATCCTCGCGCTGCACCCCGACGGACTGTCGCTCGACCGCCTGCATGCCCTGGTGTACGGCGACCAGGCCGTCACGCTGTCGACGCTCAAGGCCGAGGTGTCGCACCTGCGCGCCGCGCTCGGTGGGCAGCTGGCGTCGCGCCCGTACCGGCTCACGCTGCCGGTCGCGACCGACATCGACGACGTCCTGGACGCCCTGCGTGTCGGCGACGCGGGGCGCGCCATCGCCAGCTACGGCGGCGACCTCCTGCCCGGCACCGAGTCACCCGCGCTGGTGGAGCTCGGCGAGTACGTCGCCGTCGCGATGCGTGAAGCCCTGCTGGCCAACCCCGAGCCGTCCGCGGTGATCCGCTACAGCGAGCTCGCGCCGTACGACACCGAGGTGCTCGAGGTGTGCCTCGCCGCGCTCGGGGATCGGCCGCACCCGGCCAAGCCGCTGCTCAAGGGCCGCCTGGCCGTCGCCGGAGCCTGATCGGTGCTCGCGACCCGGCGGGTCCGCACAACTCACAGGAAAGTGAGACACTTCGCCTCTAGCGCTGCCGGCGGGCGCGCTCGAAGATGATCGGAAGGGCGCGCGACGCCCGGAAGGAGGTCGGCAGATGGATACCGTGTTCGCGGCCGGCAAGTACATCGACTGGGGGGTCGTCAGCATCAGCCTGACGAACCTGCTGGTCATCGTCGGGATGATCGTCGTCTTCGCCCTTGCCCTCCTGGTCCCGTTCCCGCGGGAGCACGGTCGCCGACACCCGGACGAGGACGACGCATGAGCGCGGCGCCGGAAGCCGGCGACCGCAGCTGGACCACCGCGGTGCGGGACCGAGTTTCGGGGCTGGTGCCTCCCGGCCAGGCCCTGCCGGACCGGCAGCCGGCGTACGTGGCTTCCTGGATCTACGTCTTCGGAGTGCTGTGCCTGGCTGCCCTGCTCGTCGTGATCGCCTCCGGCATCGTCCTGGCGATGGGTGGCGCGGCCTGGTGGCACACCTCGTCGCTCGGCCACTTCGTGAACTCCGTGCATCTCTGGAGCGTCGAGCTGTTCTTCGCGACCATGGTCATCCACCTCTGGGGCAAGTTCTGGATGGCCGCATGGCGCGGTCGCCGCGGGCTGACCTGGGTGACCGGGGTGGTCGCCTTCGTGACCTCGATCGGAACCGCGTTCACCGGCTACCTCACGCAGAGCAACTTCGACTCCCAGTGGATCAGCGGCGAGGCGAAGGACGGCATCAACTCGATCGGCGTGGGCGGCTTCTTCAACGTCCTGAACCCCGGCCAGATGCTGCTCTGGCACGTCACCTTGCTGCCGCTCGCGGTCGGCGCCATCGTCGTGATGCACGTGGTGCTGGTCCGTCGGCACGGTGTCGTCCCACCTCTGGACGACGAACGCGAGGGGGTTCCGCGATGACCACCGCACAGGAACGACGGCCGCCGCGCCACACCCCCGACTCGCACGACTACCCGACCCGCTCCTACGACCTGGTCAAGGAGTTCACGATCGCCCTGGTGGTCATGACGGGCCTGTCCCTGGTCCTCGCGGCGGTCTTCTCGTCCCCCGACGACCACGCAATCACGATGTCCAGCTGGGCGAAGGCCGATCCGGCCGACGTGGTCGCGACCGCGGCTGGCGAGCTCGCCGCTACGACGACCAGCGCAACGTACGGCGCGCCGTACAACTCCGCTTCGGAGGGTCAGTCCGTGTTCGGCCTGAAGCTGCAGAAGTGGGGAGGCGTCGGCGTCCCGGTCAGCTCCGCCGACCTGGTGCTGCAGCCGCTGGGTGACGTCTCGGGCGACCCGCAGCTCACGGCGGCGCTCACGCAGTGGCAGGGCATGTCAGCCACCGATCGGATCACCGCCGCGACGGCGTACTCCGACGCGCTCGCGAAGGCGCCGAACGTCGACCCGGCCAAGGTCACGTCCGGAACCTATGGCCCGGTGCCCGAGCTGTCCCACGCGTTCCTCCTGCTGGCCGCGTCTGGCGGGCTGGAGGGTTCCCTCACGTCGTCCGGCACGTTCTACGGCGGCGACCAGACGCGGAGCATGCTTCTTCTGGCTGACGGGGCCTACCTCGAGGACCAGGCGGTCGCCGACAACCTCGCTGGCGACCAGTGGGGGATGATGAACGAGGTCGGTAACTACCCCGGACAGCCCTGGATGTGGCTCTACACGTTCTGGTACCAGGTGAAGCCGTTCTCGACGTCCGAGAACGCCGACACCCAGGTCTGGGCGCTGATGATGCTGCTCACGCTGGGCCTGATGCTCGTCCCGTGGATTCCCGGCCTGCGCGACATCCCGCGGCTGATCCCGATTCACCGGCTGATCTGGCGCAACCACTACCGGACGCGACGGTGAACGTCGCCTAGAAGAACTCGTCGAGCAGCCGGTAGAAGTCCAGCCGCGGCACACCATGGGGCGGCGGCGGGGGACGCCGGCCCGAACGTGCAACCTGACCCAGGCAACCTTTCGCCAACCGAGGGGGCCTAGCGTGATCCCGAGCACACAGATCAGCTGTGCGCGAAAGGCAGGCGTTCGATGGCCAAGATCAGTCTCACCGTCGACGGGGCCCAGGTGTCCGACGAGGTCGAACCCCGCATGCTCCTCGTGCAGTATCTCCGGGAGAAGCTGGGCAAGACCGGCACCGTGATCGGTTGCGACACGAGCAACTGCGGGGCCTGCACGGTCCACCTCGACGGTCGCAGCGTGAAGAGCTGCAACATCCTCGCGGTGCAGGCCGACGGTCACGAGGTGACCACGATCGAGGGCCTCGCCACCGACGGGAAGCTGCACCAGGTACAGGAGTCCTTCCGGGAGTGCCACGGCCTCCAGTGCGGGTTCTGCACCCCCGGCATGATCATGCAGTCGGTCGACCTCCTCAACGAGAACCCCCATCCCACCGAGCAGGAGGTCCGGCTCGGGCTCGAGGGCAACCTGTGCCGCTGCACGGGCTACCACAACATCGTGAAGAGCGTGCTGCACGCCGCGAGTCAGGGAGGTGCGCAGTGACTGCCACCGCCGAAGCACCCGCCAAGCCCGAGATCGGGCAGGAGCGCCGTCGCAAGGAGGACCAGCGGCTGATCACCGGCCGCACCCGGTGGACCGACAACCTGACCCTTCCCGGGATGCTGCACCTGGCCATGGTCCGCAGCCCCTTCGCCCACGCGAACATCGTCAGCATCGACACCAGTGCGGCCAAGGGCGCGACCAACGTGGTGGGTGTCTTCACCGGCAAGGACGTCGCCGAGGACCAGGGCGTGCTGATCAACGCCTGGGCGATCACGACCGACCAGGTGACACCGACCCACACCCCGGTCGCGGTCGACCGGGTCACCTTCGCCGGCGAGATCGTCGCCGTCGTCGTCGCCCGTACCGCCGCCGAGGCACGCGACGCCGCCGAGCTCGTCGACGTGGAGTACGACGAGCTTCCGGCCGCGCTCGACCTCAAGGAGGCGGCAGCGGACAAGGTGCTCGCGCACCCCGACCTCGGCACCAACAAGAGCGCCTTCTGGAAGTTCGACTCGGCCGAGGCCGGGACCGGCGGCAACGTCGACGAGGCCATCGACAAGGCCCGGGGCGACGGCATCGTGATCGAGCGGGAGTACCGCCAGCAGCGGCTCATCCCCGCCTTCATGGAGCCACGCTCGGTGGTGGTCGACCCCACCGGTGAACAGCTGACCGTGTGGTCGGCGACGCAGATCCCGCACATCCTCCGGTTCGCGCTGGCCGCGACGACCGGGATCTCCGAGGCCAAGATCCGGGTGATCGCTCCCGACGTTGGCGGTGGCTTCGGTGGCAAGCTGCAGACGACTCCCGAGGAGTGGATCGCGGTCGCGCTGGCTCGCCGGGTGGGCAAGCCGGTCAAGTACACCGAGACCCGGAGCGAGTCCTTGATGTCGGCCCACCACGGTCGCGACCAGTGGCAGAAGCTGACACTCTCGGCGGAGAAGGACGGCACGGTCACCGGGTTCAAGGTCGAGCTGATCGCCGACCTCGGTTCGCACGTGGCCCTGGTCGGCGGGGGCGTCCCGGTACTGGGGGGATTCATGTTCAATGCGATCTACAAGTTCCCGGCCTACCAGTTCAGCGTCCAGACGGTGCTCACCAACAAGACCTGGACCGACGCCTACCGCGGCGCCGGCCGGCCGGAGGCGACGTACGGCGTCGAGCGGATGATGGACGAGCTCGCGGCCGAGGTCGGCGTCGACCCGCTCGAGATCCGGGAGAAGAACTGGATCAAGCACGAGGAGTTCCCGTTCACCACCGTCTGCGGGCTCGAGTACGACTCCGGCAACTACGAGGCCGCAACGGCGCGGGCGAAGGAGATGTTTGCGTACGACGAGCTGCGGGCGGAGCAGAAGAAGCGTCGCGACTCGGGCGACCGGGTCCAGCTCGGCATCGGCGTCTCGACGTTCACCGAGATGTGCGGCCTGGCGCCGAGCCGGGTGCTCGGCAGCCTCAACTACGGCGCCGGCGGCTGGGAGCATGCCAGTGTGCGGATGCTGGCGACCGGCAAGGTCGAGGTCGTCACCGGTACCAGCGGGCACGGCCAGGGTCACGAAACTGCGTTCAGCCAGATCGTGGCCGACCGGCTCGGGGTGGCCTTCGAGGACGTCGAGGTCCTGCACGGCGACACGGCGGTCTCCCACAAGGGCCTGGACACCTACGGCTCCCGGAGCCTGGTGGTCGGTGGCGAGGCCATCGTCAGGGCCGCGGACAAGGTGATCGAGAAGGCCAGGCCGATCGCGGCCCACCTGCTCGAGGCCAGTGTCGACGACATCGAGTTCACGGGCGGTCGGTTCGGCGTCAAGGGGACCGACCAGGGGCTCGGCATCGCCGAGATCGCGCTGGCGGCGTTCGCCGCGCACAACCTCCCGGACGGGGTGGAGGCGAGCATCGACAGCGAGGCGACGTACGACCCGGTCAACTTCAACTTCCCGCACGGCACCCATCTGTGCGCGATGGAGGTGGACACCGAGACGGGCCAGACGACGATGCGCAAGTACGTCTGCTGCGACGACATCGGCAACATCATCAACCCGCTGATCGTGAGCGGACAGGTGCACGGCGGTCTGGTCCAGGGCATCGCGCAGGCGCTGTGGGAGGAGGCGGTGTACGACGACTCCGGGACGCTCGTGACTGGCTCCTTCGTCGACTACCTGCTGCCGACCTCGGCCGACACGATCTCCTTCGAGATCGACCACACGACCAGCCCGTCCACGACGAACACGCTTGGCACCAAGGGGGTCGGCGAGGCCGGAACCATCGCCTCGACGCCGGCCGTGGTGAACGCGATCGTGGATGCGGTGCGACACCTCGGTGTCAACGACATCACCATGCCCTGCACGCCCGAGCGGGTGTGGAAGGCGATCAACACTTCGTCCGCGACCGGCGGGGCCACCGAGGGTGCGGCGATGCCTCACTTCGATGAGTCCGAACCCGGCCAATCCAGCACGGAAGGAACGGACAAGTGATCCCCGCGAAGTTCGACTACCTGGCCCCGACCAGCGTCGAGGACGCTCTGAGCGCCCTCGCCGAGCACGGCGACGAAGCCAAGCTGATGGCCGGTGGTCAGAGCCTGCTGCCGGTGCTGCGGATGCGGCTGAACGCACCCGAGGTCGTGATCGACCTCGGCCGCATCGAGAGCCTCCGCGGGGTCCTCGAGGACGGCGACATGCTGGTGATCGGCGCCCTCACGACCCACTCCGAGATGGTCACCAACGACCTGGTCAAGCAGCACGCGCTCCTTCTGTCCAAGGCGGCCGCCGAGGTCGCGGACAACCAGATCCGGCACCGCGGCACCTTCGGCGGGGCTCTGGCGCACGCCGACCCCGCCGGCGACATGGCGGCGGCCGCGCTGGCCCTGGACTGCGAGTTCGTGATCCAGGGGACCGGCGGCTCGCGGACGGTCGGTGCTGCCGACTTCTTCGTGGACCTCTTCGAGACGGCCATCGGCGAGGACGAGATCCTCACCGAGATCCGGGTCCCGAAGCACACGGGCTGGGGCGCGCACTACGAGAAGTTCGTGCGCGTCGCCCACCAGTGGCCGATCGTCGCGATCGCGGCGACGGTGAAGGCCGACGGCGGCATCATCAGCGAGGCACGAGTCGGGCTGACCAACATGGGTTCAACCGCGTTGCGGGCCACGGCGACGGAGGCGGCCCTGGCGGGCGCCTCGGCCACCGAGGACGGCGTACGCGCGGCTGCCGACCAGGCCGCGGACGGCACCAACCCGCCCAGCGACCTGAACGGTGCCTCCGACTACCGCAAGCACCTGGCCACGGTGCTCACCCGTCGGGCCGTCCTGAAGGCGGCCGGGGCCACCACCTGATGGAGCTGACGCATCAGTTCACCGTCCCGGTGCCGGTCCAGGAGGCCTGGGACCACTTCCAGGACATCGCCTCGGTCGCCGAGTGCTTCCCGGGGGCCCAGGTGACGAGCGTGGAGGACACCAGCTTCCAGGGCTCCGTCAAGGTCAAGCTCGGCCCGATCGCTCTCGTCTACAACGGCAGCGGCACCTTCACCGAGAAGGACGAGACGGCGCACCGGTTCGTGGTGGACGCGAAGGGCAAGGACAAGCGCGGCAACGGTACGGCGGGCGCGAAGGTCACCCTGGCGATGACCGCCAACGGCGACTCGACCGACGTCAAGGTGGACACCGACCTGGCGATCACCGGCAAGCCGGCGCAGTTCGGCCGGGGCGTCATGCAGGACGTGTCGGACAAGCTGCTCAACCAGTTCGTGGCATGCCTCGAGCAGCGGATGGGTCGTGAGGACACGGCCGCGCCCGAGGCTCCCACGGTGGAGGCGGCTTCGGCCGCCGGAGCCAGCGAGGCGCCGGACCCCCTGGCGACCCCGGACCGCGGAGCCGTGGTGGCGGAAGAGCCGGCCAGCGGTGTCTCGGAGTCGGCTGTGGCGGCTCCCGCCCCGAGGGCACCCGCTGCGGTTCCCGACCCCACGGCACCGGCAGTGGCCGCGTCGGCACCCGCGCCGCAGGCGCCGCCCGCGACCCCGACCCGGGGCTCGGACGAGGCGCTCGACCTCGGCAAGACCGTGCTGCCCGTGCTCGCCAAGGCCTACTGGAAGCAGGCGGTGGCGGTCCTGGTCGTGATCGTCGTGGTGATCTGGCTGTTCGCCCGCTGACAGAGCGCCCGCCACGATCAGGTTGCCGCACCGCGGCTGCCCGCGGCCGTCGCTGTGTGTCCCACGTCAGCTGCTGAGCGTCTCCTCCACCCGGCGTACGGCGACGCCGTTCACGCCCTCGGGCAGCCGCCGTTCCAGCGAGAGCGCGACCCAGGCGACCACGGCGCACCCGGCGACGATCGTGGCGATGTAGATCGAACCGAGCGCGTGCCCGATCAGCCAGCCCGCGGTGACCGGACCGATGATCGCCGCCAACGAGAAGGCTTCCGAGCTGAGCGCGTTGTAGCGGCCGCGCAGGTGGTCGGGTGCGAGGTCGTTGACGAGCGCCGGGATGGTGGGCTGCATCAGCGTCTCACCTAGAGCGAACACCGACGTGCAGGAGGCGACCAGCAGCGTCGCGCCCAGAGTGCCGGG
Organism: Nocardioides sp.; assembly: GCA_036741335.1. GTDB lineage: Bacteria > Actinomycetota > Actinomycetes > Propionibacteriales > Nocardioidaceae > Nocardioides. The sequence continues at coordinate 44,525 of DAINSL010000016.1, forward strand.
CACCAATCCCGAGGCGCCGAGCAGGAGCCAGGCGACCGACCAGATCAGCGACATCACCATGATCACGCGGGTCCTCCGCCGGCCCCGCGATCCGCGGAGGACGATCAGCTGCAGCAGCACGATCACGAGCGTGTTGGAGGCGTAGGAGAACCCCAGGCCAGCCGTGGAGATCCGGCCGACGTCGCGCGCGAACGCCTGGGTGCCGGCGTTGAGCTGGGAGTAGCCCACGAACGACGCGACGAAGCTGAGCAGCACCACGCCACCGACCGCCGGTCGCCGCAGCACCTGGAGATAGCTCTCGGCCGGCGGGGGCTCGTGGTCGTGCACGGGTCGGCCGGCGAGACTGCGCAGCGGCACGGCGAGCATGTAGATCACCGGCAAGAAGCTGACCGCGTCGGCGATGTAGATCGCCTGGAACGTCACCGGATTGATGCACGTCGACGAAGACACCGCCGACCATTCCGCCGATGAACGCCATGCCCTGGAGCGTCACCGCGACCGCGGCCTGCGGGAGTGTCGCGGCGAAGGCCAGGACGATGTCGGCGACCACCAGCAGGCTCGTGGAGCACAGCACGATCACCCGTGCGCCGTACTTGTCGATGACCGCGCCGCTCGGGCCGACGACGAGGAAGCCGACCAGCGGGCCCAGTCCGATCAGCCAGCCGACATCGCTGAGCGAGAAGCCCCGGATCTCGTGGAGGTAGACCACCAGGAACGGCAGCACCAGACCGGTGCCCAGGAACTCCACCACGACGACGGACAGCAGCAACCGACCCTCGCGGGGCAGGTCATGCCAGAACGAGGTGAGGCTGGGCGGGCGGTTGGCAATGTGCTCGGACATCACCGTCGAGCCAAGCAGCCACCACCGACGATCCGCACCGGGTTTTCCAGTCCCGGATCGGGCACCGCCGGCCGAGCGCATCTCCGTCGATCGAGCTCGTCGAGTCCCGGCGTCCGGCTTTCGGCCGGTTTGGGTTTCGGTCTTTTGAACGGCATTCGTGGTTGCGGTGGGCGTTTGGTTGCGGTGCCTCTCGCCGTTTTGCTTTCCGGTACGACGTTGTGTGAGGTGCTCGCTACGGTTACGGCCGTTTAGACCTCTTCGT
>DAINSL010000017.1:0-43911 GCA_036741335.1 Nocardioides sp.
TGTGCTCGCCCGCGCCGATGCCGCCGCCGAAGGGGATGCGGATCACCATCGGCAGCGGGGTCTTGCCCTGCGAGCGGAAGCACATCTTCGCGACCTGGCACACGATCTGGTCGTAGGCCGGGTAGACGAAGCCGTCGAACTGGATCTCCACGACCGGCTTGTAGCCGCGCAGCGCCATGCCGATCGCCGTACCGACGATGCCCGACTCGGCGAGCGGGCTGTCGATCACGCGGTCCTCGCCGAAGTCCTTCTGCAGGCCGTCGGTGATCCGGAAGACGCCGCCGAGCTTGCCCACGTCCTCACCCATGAGCAGGACCTTGGGATCGTCCTCCATCGCCCGGCGCAGGCCCATGTTGAGCCCCTTGGCCAGGGTGATCTTCGTGGCGGTCACGCTCGTGCTCCCTCGAACGATTCCAGGTACGCCGCGTAGCCCTCGCGCTGGACGCGCAGCTCCTCGGTCTCCTCGGCGTACACGTGGTCGAACATGCTCATCGGCTGCGGGTCGGGCATGGCCTTGCAACCCTCGCGGAGCGTGTGACCGAGCTCGTCGGCCTCGGCGGCGACGGCGGCGAAGAACTCCTGGCCGGCCATGCCGTTGCGCTTGAGGTAGACCTGCACGCGCGCGATCGGGTCCTTGAGCTTCCAGCGCTCGACGTCGTCGGAGAGCCGGTAGCGGGTCGGGTCGTCGGTCGTGGTGTGGGCACCCATCCGGTAGGTGTAGGCCTCCACCAACGTCGGGCCCTGGCCGTCGCGGGCGCGCTGCAGGGCGGCCTGCGTGACGGCGTACGTCGCGAGCACGTCGTTGCCGTCGACGCGGATGCCCGGGAAGCCGAAGCCGAGAGCCCTTTGGTAGAGCGGGATGCGCGTCTGGCGCTCGATCGGCTCGGAGATCGCCCACTGGTTGTTCTGGCAGAAGAAGACCACCGGCGCGTTGTAGGAGGCGGCGAAGATGAACGCCTCGTTGACGTCGCCCTGGCTGGACGCACCGTCACCGAAGTGGGCGATCACCGCGGCGTCGCGGTCGGGGTCGCCGGTGCCGACCACCCCGTCGCGCTGCATGCCCATGGCGTAACCGGTCGCGTGCAGCGTCTGGGCACCGATCACGATCGTGTAGAGGCCGAAGTTGTTCTCGCGCGGATCCCAGCCGCCCTGGTCGACACCGCGGAACAGGCCGAGCAGCAGCAGCGGGTCCACGCCCTTGCACCACGCGACGCCGTGCTCGCGGTAGGTCGGGAAGACGTAGTCCTGCGGCCGGAGCGCGCGGCCGGCGCCGATCTGCGCGGCCTCCTGGCCGAGCAGCTGCGCCCAGATGCCGAGCTCGCCGTGGCGCTGGAGCGCGGTGGCCTCGACGTCGATGCGCCGGGTCAGGGTCATGTCGCGGAAGAAGCCGCGGACGGCGTCGGCCAGCTCCGCGTCGCTCAGGTCGTCACCGAAGGAGAAGTCGGGGTGCTCGACGCGCTCGCCCTCGGGGCTGAGCAGCTGGACGAGCTCGGGGCCGCCGTCCTGATGGGCGGGGCCGAACACCTCCGCCAGGTCGGGGCCGAAGCCTGCATGGGTCACGGTTGCTCCTCTGGTACACGGACCCGCGGGGTCACCGCCTGGCCTGCTGCGCTGGACCGCGTACGACGCGGGGATGGTGCGGCGTACGCGGGTGTGACTGGGACCACATTCGTGCACCCCAACTTACCGGGCGGGGTGCAGCGCTCGCCAATCAACCGTGGCACAGGCACACGGATAGTCCCCGACGATTTGGCTGCTCCAGGGGTGGTTTCCACAGCCAAATCGTCGGGGACTATCGCAAGATTCTGCCCATGCATGTTTGCAAAGGAGTCTTTGCAAAGATATGTTTGCCGTATGGCGACCTCCTCCATCACTCCCACCGCGGCCGGTCTGCGTGCGCTCTCGCACCCCACCCGGCTGAAGATGCTCATGCTGCTGCGCCTCGAGGGCCCGGCCACGGCCACGGGTCTCGCCCAGGAGCTCAAGCTCAACACCGGCGCGACGTCGTACCACCTCCGCCAGCTGGCCGAGCACGGCTTCATCGAGGAGGACACCGACCGCGGCGATGCCCGCGACCGGTGGTGGAAGGCCGCACACGAGAGCACCCGGGCCGGACTGCGGTTCGGCGACCCTGACGAGGCCGAGAGCGCGGAGAGCTACCTGCAGTCGGTCGCGATGATGTACACCGAGGCCCTGATGCAGGCCGTGGCCGAGCGGCGCTACCTCCCGTTGCCGTGGCAGGAGGCGAGCACGACCAGCGACTGGCATCTCCGGCTCACGCCACAGCGTGCCGAGCAGCTCACCGATGCCCTGGCCGCACTGATCGACACGTGGTCCGAGCAGGAGGACGCCGAGGGCACCGAGGGTGCCGCCGACTTCGTGGTCAACCTCAACGCCTTCCCCCGGCCGGGCACGGTGGTCCTCGACGGGAGCCCGTCATGAGCCCGCGGCGCCTTCCGCTCTACGGCTGGCTCACCGCCGAGGCGGTCTCGCTGCTCGGCACCCGGGTGTCGATGATCGCGATCCCCTGGCTGGTGCTGGTCACCACCGGGTCCGCGACCCGCACGGGACTGGTCGCGGCCGCCGAGCTGACCCCCCTGGTGCTGTTCAAGGCGACCGGCGGCCCGCTGGTCGACAGGGTCGGGCCGCGACGGATGGCCATCACCGCCGACCTGCTCTCCATGGTGTCGGTGGGTCTGATCCCCCTCCTGCACCGGGCCGACGTACTCACCTTCCCGGCGCTGCTCCTCCTCGTCGCGATCGGAGGCGCGCTCCGCGGCCCGGGTGACGCGGCGGTGGGGGCCATGATCCCGAGCCTCGTCGAGAGGGCCGGAGTGCCCTTCGAGCGCGCCACCGGACTCAGCTCGGCGATCGAGCGGGGTGCGACCATGATCGGCGCGGCCATCGCCGGCGGGCTCGTGGTCACCGTCGGCGCCGCGAACGCCGTGGCCGTCGACGCCGTCTCTTTCGGGGTGTGCGCGGTGATCCTGCTGGTCACCACGCGCGCGATCGGAGCGACGCGCGAAGGAACCGGTGGTCTCGACAGGCTCGACCAGCGCGATGAGGGCGAGCAGCCCACGTCGTACGCCGAGGAGCTGCGGGACGGCTGGAACTTCCTTCGCCACGACCCGGTGCTGATGAGCCTGTGCCTGATGATCGCGGTGACCAACCTGCTCGACCTGGCCTGGTCCGCGGTGCTGCTGCCCGTGTGGGCGCGCGACTCGGGCGCCGGCGTGGGCGCACTCGGCCTGGTCTTCTCCGTCTGGGGCGGTGCCTCGATGGTCGGCTCGTTCGTCGCCGCCGCCTACGGCACCCGCCTGCCCCGGTTCGCGACGTACGTCGTCGCCTTCCTGGTCACCGGGCTGCCGCGGTTCGTGCTCTTCGCGCTCGGCGCCCCGGTGTGGGCGATCCTGGCGATGTGCGTGATCGGGGGCTGCGCCTCCGGCTTCCTCAACCCGGTGCTCGGTGCCGTCGAGTTCGAACGGATCCCTCCGACACTCGTCGGTCGGGTGACCGCGCTCAACGGGGCCGTGTGCTGGTCGTTGATGCCCTTGGGCGGCGTGCTCGGCGGCGTGCTGGTGAGTGGCATCGGGCTCGACCCGTCGCTGCTCGCGATCGGCCTCTGCTACTTCGCGGTCACCATGGCACCGGCCTTCCTGCCCAGGTTCCGGGAGATGGACCGCCAGCCGGCTCGAGAGCCGGTCGCCGTCTGAGCGCCGACGCACGGACGGCCGGCGACCCGAAGGTCGCCGGCCGTCGTGTCTGGAATCCGACGCAGCCCTTGCAGGGCAGGTAGGTCCGCGTCGCGGACGCCTTTCCGCCACCGTTGACCGGCCCGCTGCCGATGCCCTTCCCCGCTGGTCTAGACCAGCGGGGGCCCACCACTCCACGCGACGGTGCGCGCCAGCTGCACGACGCGGTCGTTGGCCTCGGGCTCCCCGATGGACACCCTGGCCCCGTCACCCGCGAAGGGACGCACCACGATGCCCAGCTCGTCGGCGGCCGCCGCGAAGTCTCCGGTGCGGTCTCCGGTCGCGAACCACACGAAGTTCCCCTGCGCGTCCGGGAGCGTCACCCCGGCGTCGGCGAGGCCCTTGGTCACGCGGTCGCGCTCGGCCACCAGCGCCTCCACCCGCTCGAGCAGCTGGTCCTCGGCCCGGAGGGACGCGATCGCCGCTGCCTGGGCGACGTTCGAGACGCCGAACGGCAGAGAGACCGCCCGCAAGGCGCCGGCGATCGGCCCTGGTGCGACGGCGTACCCGACCCGGAAGCCGGCCAGCCCGTAAGCCTTGGAGAACGTGCGGGTCGAGACGACGTTCTCGTGGGCGCGGAGCGTGGCGATCCCGTCGACCGGGTCGCTCATCCGGACGAACTCGACGTACGCCTCGTCGACCACGACCAGCACCCGCGACGGCACCTTCGCCAAGAACCCGTCGAGCTCCTCCTGGGTGACGGCCGGGCCGGTCGGGTTGTTCGGCGTACAGACCAGCACGATCCTCGTGCGGTCGGTGATCGCGGCGGCCATGGCGTCGAGGTCGTGCCGTCCGTCGGCGGTCACCGGCACTCGCACGCTGCGTGCTCCCGCTGCGGTGACCCCGATCGGGTAGGCCTCGAAGCTGCGCCAGGCGTAGACCACCTCGTCACCGGGTTCGCAGAACGCCTGTACCAGCTGGTAGATCAGGGCAACCGAGCCGGTCGCGAGAGCCACCTGCTCGACGGGGACACCGAGCTTGCCGGAGAGGGCGGCGTAGAGCTCGCTGTTGCCCATGTCGGGGTAACGGTTCATCTGCTCCGCCGCACGCGTCGCCGCTTCGAGCACCCCGGGCAGTGGCGGGAAGGGGTTCTCGTTCGAGGACAGCTTGTACGTCGTCATGCCCGGCCGGGGCTGCGGCGGCTTGCCCGCGACGTACGCCGGGATCTGGGACACGCACGAGCGCGGCTGCGGACCGGTCATGGCCTCAACCTATCTCCGGCACTCGCCGGGCTCGCCGCTCCCGCCAGGGGCGCAGGACCGGTAGCACCATCAACCCCAGCAGAATGCCGATCCCCGCACCCGAGACGTTGTCGATGATGTCGGTGACGTCGCACGCGCGGTCGATCCGGGCGACGTGCAGCTGGATCTCCTCGATGCCGAGGGAGAGCGCCGCGAGCAGCAGAAAGCCCAGTGGCACCAGGACTCTCGCCGCCCGCCAGCGCGAGAACGCCACGGTCATCACCAGACCGGCGGGGACGAAGAGCAGGGCGTTGAGCAGCTGCTGGCCGCCGCCGAAGATCCAGAAGCCGCCGGGCGACGGCCCGCCGATGTCCCAGCTGCAGCTGGTCTGGTGCTGGTCCGCCGGGACGATGCCCGGGTGGTTCACGGGCGGAAGCAGCGTGACCAGCCCGATCACCACCACGCTCCACAGCAGCCCGCCCCAGGCCAGGCCCGCCACCGGTCCCATCCGCCGGCCGACGCCCAGCGCGACCACGACGCAGCACAGCCCCGAGGCCGCCGCTCCGAGCAGCATCCAGCTCGTGCCGCCGATCGGAACCATGCGGGCGAGCGTAGGCGGTGCGGTGGTGGGCCGCAGGCCGACGGCCCGCCCTCGTTCAGTCGAGCGGAGGGACGACGACCTGGCCGCCGGGCACCAGCGGCACGTCACGATCGAGCGTCACGTCGACCGGGTTGGTCAGGCAGCGGATCGAGCCGCCACCCTTGTGGAACTCGCTGACGTCGACCTCGACCACGTCGAAGTCCCACTCCGCGAGCTGGGCCTTCACCCGCTCCGGGCTACCCGCCGGCATCACCACGGTCCGGCCGACCACGATCGAGTTGGCGCAGAACGTGGTGAGCGCCTCGGCGTCGCTGAGCACCAGCGGCTCGGGCACGAGGTCGAGCAGCGCCGACGCCGAGGCATGGTCGAAGGCCCCGTGCGCGACCATCGCGTGCCGGTCGTCGAGCGGGCAGAAGGCGAGGTCGAGGTGGTACATCGCCGGGTGGGTGATGCGTACGCCGTGCACCCGCACCTCGAAGTCGTGGGCCAGGTGCTTGAGCGCGAGCTCCTCGGTGCGAGGGCCGTAGCCGACCACGAGTGCGTCGCCCCACGCGAAGACGTCACCGGCCTCGAGATGGGCGCCGACGCCGTCGCGTCCGACGTACGACGTGGAGCGGCCGCTGGCCTCGAACCACGGCTGCGCGCTGAGCGTCTCCATCCGGCGCTCGGCGTAGCGCATGTGCGACATCACCATGTGCGGCCGTCCGTCGGGCCGGACGAGGCCGAGGCCGAGGTTCATCGCGTAGACCATGTCCGGGGCGTCGGGGCGCTGCGGCACCACCTCGACGGTGCCGCCGAGGCGCTCGATCGTGGACACGAGGCCGACCCACTGCCCCATCGCGCGGCGGGCGTCCGGCTGGTCGTCGAGATCCATGTAGGGGTTGATCCGGTAGTCGACCCGGAAATGGTCCGGGCGCACCATCACGTAGCGTCGACCCCACGGCAGCGTGTTTCCCACGGCCGAACCTCCCCACCGATATTGTCTGACAATCTGACAACAGTCAGTGTGGCGGACGATGAGGCGCAGATCAAGTCGTTGTCAGACAATGGGGGCATGACCAAGGCCGCTCCCTCGACCGCCGCGCGGTCGGACGATGCGCCGGAGCCTTCCCCGGACACGTTCGGCACGCTGCACCTGGAGCACTCCTCGACGGTCGACCGGGTCGCCGACGAGCTGCGGCGGGCCGTCTTCGAGGGCGAGCTGGAGTCGGGCACGCCGTTGCGCGAGGTCGCCCTGGCCGACTCGCTCGGCGTCTCGCGGCCGACGCTGCGCGAGGCACTTGCGGTGCTCGTCGCCGAGGGCCTCGCCACCCGCGAGCCCAACCGAGGAGTCAGCGTGGCCCGCCCCGACCCGGATTCGGTGCGCGACGTGTCCCGCGCCCGCGCGGTGCTCGAGATGGCCGGGGTGCGGCACTGGCCGACCGCCACCGACGAGGCACGCGACGCCGTACGCCGCGCCCTGGCCGACTACGAGCGCGCCGTGGCCGACGGGGCGTCGTACCAGACGCTCAACCAGCGGCACCTGGCGATCCACCTGAGCCTGGTCGGCCTCACCGACTCGCCGCGCCTGGTCGCGATGGCCGAGTCCATCGTCGCGGAGCTGCGGCTCGCGCTCGCCCAGATCGACCGGGTACGCCGCAACGCGCGCGACCAGGCGGGCTCGCACCACCACCTACTCGACCTGCTCGAGTCCGGAGACATCGAGAGCGCGGTCGCCGACCTCGCGGAGCATCTCTCGGGCGCCGAGGACGCGATCATCGAGCGCCTCGACCTCGCCTGAGGTCCACTAGGGTGAGCCGGGTGCGGTTCGTCACCTGGCTCCTGACCACGGCTGCTGCCGTCGCCGTGGCGACGTGGATCTTCCACGGCATCTACTTCACCGGCCCTTCGTCGGGCAGCGCGGAGATCCAGCACAAGATCGGCCCGCTGCTGCTCGTCGCCCTGATCCTCGGTGTCGTCAGCATGTACGTCGAGCCGGTCGTCAAGTTCTTCTCGATCCCGTTCATCATCTTGACCATCGGGCTGTTCCTGCTGGTGATCAACGCGCTGATGCTGGTGCTCACCGCCTGGATCGCCGACCAGGTCGGCATCGGCTTCCACGTCGAGGGCTTCTGGACTGCCGTGGGCGGCTCGCTCGTGATCACCCTGGTGAACAGCTTCATCGACATCGCCGTGCTCGAGGACGACGACTGACCGTGGCGGACCTGCCTCCTCCGCGGCGCCCCGGGCACTACGCGATCGCGCTGGTCTGTCTGGGCAACATCTGTCGCTCCCCCATGGCGCACGTGGTCCTGGAGTCCCGGCTGGCCGACGCCGGGCTCGACGACCGGGTCGTCGTGCACAGCAGCGGCACCGGCGACTGGCACCTCGGCCAACCGATGGACCGTCGCGCCGCCGCCACGTTGAGCCACGCCGGTTACGACCCCAGCCACCACCGCGCGCAGCAGTACGACGACTCCTGGAGCCGCGGCCACGACCTGGTGCTGGCGATGGACGAGGCCAACCTGGTCGACCTCGGCGGCCGTGCCGAGCGGGTCGGCCTGTTCCGTGACTACGACCCGGCCGAGCCCGGCGGTGAGGTGCCGGACCCGTACTACGGCGGGGACGACGGGTTCGACCGGGTGATGGAGATGGTCGAGCGCACCTCGGACGCGCTCGTCGCCGCCGTGGCCGCCGGCCTGGCGCGTCGTACCGGCGGCTGAGCGCCCTCACGCAGCCGTCGGGCAGCCGTCGGGCAGGATGGTGGGACACCCTCAGGAGGAGAGCTCCATGCCCCAGGCCCCGCTGCCCGAGGCCGCCGCCGTGATGCTGCATCATCCCAACCCGGCCGTGGTCGCCGTCGTGATGCCGAGCGGTCATCCGATGTCGGTCGCGACGTGGTACCTGCTCGAGGACGACGGGACGATCCTGGTCAACATGGACGCCCGTCGGGCCCGCCTGTCGTGGATGAAGCAGCGCCCACACGTCTCACTGACCGCGCTCCAGGACGGCGAGTGGTACACCCACGTCAGCGTGCGCGGCCCCGTCGTCAGATGGGAGCACGACCAGGCGAAGGCCCTGGCCGACATCGACCGCCTCGCCAGGCACTACACCGGCAAGCCGTTCGGGACGCGCGACGCCCTGCGCGTGAGCGCGTGGATCCGGGTCGAGAACTGGCACGGCTGGGACCTGGACGGCGCCGACTGACGCACCGTCTCGGGTCGGGTACTACCGTGGGGCTGCCGGATCCGAGGAGGTGCTCAGCCATGTGGGAGCCCACGTCCCGAGCGGCCGCGCCGAGCCGCTCGGAGCTCTCCGAGCGATGACCCGCCAGCCGCATGTCGCCCGCCGCGCCGAGGAGCTCCTCGGTACGGCGGTCGCGGCCACCGCACCCGTGGCGGGTGGCGACGTCGCGACGGCGACCAAGCTCCGGCTGAGCACCGGGCGCTCGGCCTTCATGAAGACCCTCACCAACGCACCGGCCGGTTTCTTCGAGACCGAGGCGGCCGGGTTGCGGTGGCTCGGCGAGGCCGACGGGATCGCCGTGCCGGAGGTGCTGGCGGTCCAGCCCGACTGCCTGATCCTGGCGTGGGTCGAGCCCGGCAAGATGACGACCGAGGCAGCGTCGGAGTTCGGGCGGGCGCTGGCGCGGACCCACGCGGCCGGCGCGCCGTCGTACGGCATGGACCGTGACGGCTTCATCGGCCGACTACCGCTTCCCAACAAGAGCGCGCCGACCTGGGCGGAGTTCTACGCCACTCGCCGGCTGCTCCCCTATCTCAAGCTCGCTCGCGACCGCGACGTGATCACCGCCCAACAGGCCGACGTCGTCGAGGGGGTCGTGAAGCGGCTCGCCGACCTGGTACCGGAAGAGGGCCCGAGTCGCCTGCACGGCGACCTCTGGAACGGCAACGTGGTCTGGACCCACGACGGCGGCTGCTGCGTGATCGACCCGGCCGCGCACGGCGGCCACCGCGAGACCGACCTGGCGATGCTCGCGCTGTTCGGGCTCGCCCATCTGCCGCGGATGCTGCAGGCCTACGAGGAGGTCTCGCCCCTCGCCGACGGCTGGGACGAGCGGGTCGGCGTCCACCAGCTCTTCCCGCTGCTCGTGCACGCCTGCCTCTTCGGCGGTGGGTACGGCGCGCGTGCGGCCGAGGTCGCCGGGCGGTTCAGCTGAGGTCTCGACTTCGCCCGACCGCCGCTTGGCTCTGCACCGTCTTCTCAGGCGTGACTCAGGACCGGCTGGCACAGTAGGAGGGTGACCCCGACGACCTCGTCCAGCGCTCCGGCTGCCAAGCCGCTGGTGCTCGTCGTCGACGACGACAAGGCGGTCCGCGAGTCGTTGCGGCGCAGCCTGGAGTTCAACGGGTACGCCGTGTCGCTGGCCAGCGACGGCGCCGAGGCGCTGGCCGGGATCAGTGGCATCGGGCCCGATGTCGTCGTGATGGACGTGATGATGCCGCGGCTCGACGGGATCGAGACGACCAAGGCCCTGCGTCAGGCCGGCAACGACGTCCCGGTGCTGGTGCTCACCGCTCGCGATGCCGTGGGCGACCGGGTCGAGGGTCTCGATGCCGGCGCCGACGACTACCTCACCAAGCCATTTGCCCTGCAGGAGCTGCTCGCGCGGCTGCGCGCACTGCTGCGGCGCGTCGTACCCGCCGAGGGCGACGACGAAGAGGTGCTGTCCTTCGCCGACCTCTCCATGGACCTCGCCAGCCGGGAGGTCCGCCGCGGGTCGCGACAGATGGAGCTGACTCGCACCGAGTTCACCCTGCTGGAGATGTTCTTGCGTCGACCCCGACGCGTGCTCGAGCGGTCGTTCATCCTGGAGGAGGTCTGGGGCTACGACTTCCCCACCACCGCGAACTCCCTCGAGGTGTACGTCGGGTACCTGCGACGCAAGACCGAGGCCGAGGACGAGCCGCGGCTGATCCACACGGTCCGGGGCGTGGGTTACGTGCTGAAGGAATCATGACCACCCCGGCGACCGGCGAGACACCCGGCTCGCCGAGCTGGAACGACCGGCGCTGGCACTACCGCCGGTCCCTGGCCAGCCGGGTCACGCTCCTGACCACGATCGCGGTCGGCCTCGCCGTCGCGTTCGTGGCGCTGGGCGCGTTCCTCACCGTGCGCATGTCGCTGATGAGCTCGCTCGACAGCTCGCTGCTGGAGCGGGCGAACAAGGCGGCGCCGAGCGTCACGCTCGCGCAGCTGGCCGGCGAGCACGTCCCGTCGTGGGCGGTCGGCGCCGCCGACGTCCGCATCTTCTACATCGACACCCACGGCAACCACACCACCGACAGCGGCCCGCCCCTCCAGATCGGTCAGCCGGAGCTCGCGGTCGCCGCGGGCCAGAGTCCGCAGAGCGTGCGCACGATCTCCTCGGGAGGCAGCGACTTCCGCGTCGTGACCGTGCCGGTCGGAAACAACGTCGCGCTGGTGCTGGCCCAGAACATGGCGCCGCAGGAGCGGGTGCTGAAGAAACTCGGCGCGGTGATGCTGCTGTTCGGCCTGGCAGGGGTCATCGGAGCCGCCGCGGCCGGATGGGCAGTCGCGCGCAACGGGCTCCGACCGGTACGCCGCCTCACCGGCAAGGTCGAGGAGATCGCCCAGACCGAGGATCTGACCCCGCTCCCGGTCGAGGGCGACGACGAGATCGCGCGCCTGGCGACCGCGTTCAACGCGATGCTGGCCGCGTTGTCGGCCTCGCGCGACCGGCAGCGACGCCTCGTCGCCGACGCCGGGCACGAGCTCCGTACGCCGCTGACGTCGCTGCGCACCAACCTCGACCTGCTGCTCCAGGCCGACGAGTCCGGCGGCCTTGATCCCCAGCTGCGGGCCGAGCTGCTCGACGACGTGGGTGCCCAGATCGAGGAGATGTCCACGTTGGTCGGCGACCTCGTCGAGCTGGCCCGCGACGAGCCGATCCGCCCGGTCGTGGAGCAGGTCGACCTGGCCGAGGTCGTCGAGCGTGGGATCGCGCGTGCGCGGCGCAGGGGCACGACGCTGACCTTCGAGGTCGACACCGACCCCTGGTGGGTGACCGGTGAGTCGCGCTCGCTGGAGCGGGCCGTCACCAACCTGCTCGACAACGCCGTGAAGTGGAGCCCGCGCGGCGGCACCGTGTCGGTGCGCCTCAACCACGGCACCCTCACCGTCGACGACGAGGGGGCCGGCATCGCGGAGGCCGACCGGGCGCAGGTCTTCGACCGCTTCTACCGCTCGGAGGAGTCGCGCTCCATGCCCGGCTCGGGCCTCGGGCTGTCGATAGTGCGGCAGGTCGCCGAGCGTCACTCGGGCAGCGTCCGCGCCGACGAAGCTCCGCAGGGCGGTACCCGGATGATCTTGCAGCTGCCCGGCGCCGCGCTGGTCGCCGGGTGACTGGTCAGCGCTCGAACCGGTAGCCCATCCCGGGCTCGGTGATCAGGTGCCGGGGCACGGACGGGTCGTCCTCGAGCTTCTTGCGCAACCCACCGACGTACACACGCAGGTAGTTGGTCTCGCGCCCGTAGGTCGGTCCCCACACCTCGTGCAGCAGGTCCTGCTGGCTGACCAGCCGGCCCGGCGTCCGGACCAGCATCTCCAGCAGCCCCCACTCGGTCGGCGTCAGCCGGACCACCTCGCCCGCCTTCGTGACCCGGCGCGCGGGCAGGTCGATGACCAGGTCTCCCGTCTCGAGCACCGGTACGTCGGAGCCGGCGCGGCGCGACGCCGCGCGCACCCGGGCCAGCAGCTCCTCCATCCCGAACGGCTTGGTCACGTAGTCGTCCGCGCCGAGGTCGAGCGCCTCGACCTTCTCCGACGACTCCGCGCGCGCCGACAGGACGACCACCGGGACGGTGCTCCAGCCGCGCAGCTGCCGCAGCACCTCCACCCCCGACAGGTCCGGCAGGCCGAGGTCGAGCACGACCATGTCGGGACGGTCCTCCCGCAGCGCCTGCAGGGCGGTCCGGCCGTCCGCCGCGATCAGCACCTCGTGGCCGGCCGCACGCAGACCGATGCCCAGCGTCCGGCGCAGGGTCGCGTCGTCGTCGACCAGCAGCACCTTCATGCGCCGGGTCCCGGGAGCTCGACCACCATCGTCAGCCCGCCGCCGGGCGTGGCCTCGGCTTCGAGCGAGCCGCCCTGCGCCTCGGTCAGTCCGCGCGCGACCGCCAGTCCCAGCCCGACCCCGGTGCCGACGTCGCCCTGCCGCTGGAACGGCTCGAAGATCCGGGCGCGATCGACGGCGGCCACACCGGGACCGTGGTCGACGACGCGGAGCTGGACGCGGGAGCCGATGGTGCAGCCGTCGATCTCGACGACCTCGCCGAACCTCAGGGCGTTGGCGACGAGGTTGGCCACCACGCGCTCGAGCAGGCCGGCATCGACGTAGGCCGTCGGCAGCTCCCCGATCCGCACCCGGTCGGCACCTTCCATGCCGGCCAGAGCCCGGCGGGCGATCTCGCCGAGGGGTACGTCGTCCGCGATCGGCTGCACCGTGCCGGTCTGCAGGCGGCTCATGTCGAGCAGGTCGCTGACCATCGTGGTGAGCCGCGCGATCGAGGTGTCCATCGCGGTCAGCAGCTCGTGCCGCTCGTCGTCACCGAGCTGCTTGTCGTGGACCTGAAGCGTCTCTGCGGCCGAGCGCAGGCCGGCCAACGGAGTACGGAGATCGTGGGAGACGGCTGCGAGGAGCGCGGTCCGGGTGCGGTTGCCGGCCTCGAGCTCCTGGGCGGCCATGCTCTGGCGGGCGAGCTCCTCGCGTTCGCGGAGGACGCCGACGTGCGAGGCGAAGGCGGCCGCCACGGAGCGCTCGCGGTCGCCCAGGTCCGCGCCGTGGAGGACCAGCCAACCGCCCGCGCCGGCCGGCACCACGGCCGTCCCCGCTGCGGCGGGCGGTTCGTCGGTCACCAAGTCGGCACTCTCGGCGCCGAACGTGTCCCGCGCCAGGGCCAGCAACCGCGGTACGTCGTACTCGCCACCCAGCACGGTGCGGTTCAGCATCGCCAGCAGGCCCGCCTCGCTCTCCGCGGCTCTGGCCTGGTGGCGACGACGGGTGGCGGAGTCGACCACCGCGGCCACCGCCACCGCGGTGACCGTGAAGACGGCCAGGGTGAGCAGGTCGTTGCCGGAGGCGACGTTGAGGGTGCGCAGAGGAGGGATGAAGTAGTAGTTGAGCAGCAGCGCTCCCAGCACGGCCGCGGCGAGAGCGGGCCACCGCCCGCCTACCAGGGCGACCGCGACCGCGAGGCTCAGGTAGAGCATCGCCTCCAGCGCGGTGCGGGAGGTGCCGTTGTCGGCCGCCAGCAGCGCGGCGGTCAGGGCCGGCACTCCGACGAGCGCGAGCACCCAGCCGGCCACGACGCGGCGCGTGCCCAGCCGGCCGGAGTCGCCGTCGTCCATCTGCCCAGTGTCCACCACCGCGCGGGCGCCGACCGGCGCGACCCGTCAGCCGACGTGGACGTGGGGTCGACGCCTGAGGTCGGGCTCGGCCCGGCGCAGCACCTCGCGAGTCACCGGCGCCACCTCGCCGCTGCCGAAGAGCAGGAACCGCAGGAACTGCTGCACAGGGTTGCCCTCGGTCCACTCGAAGTAGATGTGCGGGATGACGCCGGTGTCGTCGCGGATCCGGAGCGCCAGTGCGGCCAGGGCGTTGGGCACCGACGAGGCGCGCACGGTCATCACGCGGTAGCGCTGGTGCATCACCTCGCCACGGACGTGCAGCTTGCCCTCGAAGTCACTGGGGTCCACGACGGTCACCTCCACGAAGATCACGTCGGGGTCGACGGGCATGTCGTGGTCGCGGCGCATGCGCTTGATCTTGTCGACGTACTCCTCGACGTCGCGCACGCCGCCCTGGTTGGCGACGAGCCGGATGGTGCGCCGCGCGCAGTCGCGGACGAAGACCTGGCTGGCGGCGTCGAAGTCGATCTCGGTGGCCCGGAGCTCGAAGACGCGCTTGACCCGCGACGCCATCGACACCACCACGATCGCGAGCACGAAGCAGCCGCCGATCTTCACGCCGTCCGGACGCTCGATCACGTTGCTGATGGTGGTGTAGACGAAGACCAAGGCGATCGCGGCGAAGCCGACCATCCGCTTGCGCTGGCCGGCCCGCCGCGCCGCGAGCGTCACCGCGACGCTGGCGCTGGTGAAGAGCACCAGGACGCCGGTGGCGTAGGCGCCTGCCTGGCCGTCGACACTGGCGTGGAAGATCCAGGTGATCACAAACGCCGTGCTGGTGAGAATCAGTACGAGCGGACGCACGGCTCCGGCCCAGTCCGGGGACATGCCGTAGCGCGGCAGGTAGCGCGGGATCAGGTTCAGCATCCCGGCCATGGCCGAGGCGCCGGCGAACCACAGGATCGCGATGGTCGACGCGTCGTACGTGGTGCCGAAGGCGTTGCCGAGATACTGGTGCGCCAGAAACGCGAGGGCGCGTCCGTTGGCGCTGCCGCCCGGCTCGAAATCGTGCGCCGGGATGAGCAGCGTGGTGACGAAGGCGCTGGTCACCAGGAAGACGCTCATGAGTACGGCGGCCGTGGTGAGCAGCCGCTGGGTCCCGCGGATGCGTCCGGTCGGTCGGGACTCGGTGTCGTCCGCGTCGCCTCGCACGTGCGGCATCACCGCGACGCCGGTCTCGAAGCCGGACATGCCGAGTGCCAGCTTGGGGAACACGATCAGGGCGACCGCGATCATCGCCAGCGGGTTGCCGTGCTGCTGGGTGAGCGCCGCACTCCAGTCGGGGACCAGGTGGGGGTGCGTGGCGATCTGCCACAGGCCGACCCCGATCACCACGACGTTCAGCGCGAGATAGACACCCACCAGGGCGACGGCCAGGCCGATCGCCTCCGTGAAGCCGCGCAGGAAGACGGCGCCCAGCAGGGCCAGCAGGAACAGCGTGATCGCCACCTGGTGCCCGGTCAGGAACGGGCGCAGGTTGGGGTTCTCGATCAGGTGCGCCGAGGCGTCGGCGGCCGACAGCGTCATCGTGATGATGAAGTCCGTCGCCGCGAACCCGAGGAGGGCCAGCACGAACAGCTTGCCCTTCCAGAAGCTGAGCAGTCGCTCGAGCATGGCGATCGAGCCCTCGCCGTGCGGGCTCTCCTGGGCGACGCGGTGGTAGACCGGGAGCGCCCCCAACAGGGTGAGCGCGACCAGGACGAGCGTCGCCACGGGTGACAGGAGTCCGGCCGCGAGCGCGGCGATGCCGGGCTGGTAGCCGAGCGTCGAGAAGTAGTCGACGCCGGTCAGGCACATCACCTTCCACCAGGGCTGGCCGGTGTCGGCGCGGTTCACCTCTCCCTCATTGACCAGCCAGTGTCGGGCTCGGTCGGCCATCCCTGTCGTCGGCCCTGTCGTCGGCCCCGTCGACTGCCCGGTCGCCGGCCCCGTCGTCTGGTCGGTGGTGCTCGTCATCGGCGCAGGCGGGTGGCGAGCAGTGCGACCCCGACCAGCAGGGCGAGGCGGGCGAGGTCGGGCAGTCCGTCGTACCTCAGCACTCCGTCGTGATGAAGCACGAAGCCGTCGACCAGCAGGAAACCGACCACGGCCGCGCACACGGCCGTGCCCGTCCGCATCCCGATGCAGCATGCGGCGACCAGGAGAGCGAGCCCGCTCAGGTCGACGTTCGACGGCGCCGAGGCCAGGCGGCAGGCGTCGAGGAGGGCGAGGCCGCCCCAGAGCACGATCGCGAGGCGGACACTCGCGAAGCGGCCCAGGGGCAGGGAGTCGACCTCGGCCTCGGTGGTCCGACGCATGGGGGCATGGATCGTCACGACTCCACTCTGGATCCGCCCGCGCGCCCCACCCTCGTTCTTGACGGGTTCCTAACAGTGGACTCCACTACACCCGACCGAACCGCGTCACTCACCCAGCAGGTCGCCCACCAGACGCTGGACGAGAGCGGAGCCGTGCTCGGTGAGGATCGACTCGGCGTGGAACTGGATGCCGCGGAAGTGGGTTCCTCGCAGCAGATGCACGTCTCCGGTGTCGGGGTCGATCTCGACGGAGAGGCCCGCGGGCAGGGCAAGGGCTTCGCCGGTCGAGCCTGTCGAGACCCGGGCGACGAACGTGTTGTAGAACCCCACCCGCTCCGGCTGGCCGTCGAGGCTGACGTCGGCCTGAGTCCCCTGGAAGACGATGTCCTTGTAGGTCAGCGGGATCCCGATGAGATCGCACAGCACCTGATGCCCGAGGCACACCGCGAGGAACGGCTGCTCGCGGGCGAGCAGCCGGTCGACGGCCCGGCGGAACGTCTCGATCTTGGGATCGTCGTCGTCGCGCGGATCGCCCGGGCCGGGGCCGACGATGGCGAGATCGGCCCAGTCGAGCGCGCCGTCGACGTACTCCCCGTGCGGCACGACCTCGCTGGTCATGCCGGCGACGCCGAGGACGTGGCGCAGCATGTTCACGAAGTCGTCCTCACCGTCGAGGATGACCGCGTGCTTGCCGGCCAGCCGCGGGTCGGGAACGGCGCCGGACTGGTCGGTGAGCCAGAACGTCGAGAGTCGGCGGTTGCGGGCGTTGAGCGCGAGCAGCACGTCCTCGTCGTTGACAAGTTCCGCCACGTTCGTGGTCGGCGTCGGGGCCGGAGCGACGAGGCCGAAGGCAGAGAGGATGCCGCCGGCCTTGGCGTGGGTCTCGGCCACCTCGTACGCCGCCTCGGAGTCGCGCACCAGCGTCGCGCCGGCGGTGATAGTGAGCCTGCCCTCGAGATCGACGTCGGCGGTGCGGATCACGATCGGGCTGTCGACGACGACCCCGCCGTCGGCGTCGCGGCCAAAGATCGCCAGGGCGGCGCCGTAGTAGCCGCGGCCCCCGGACTCGTACTGCTTGATCAGGCGACAGGCGTTCTGCACCGGACTGCCGGTCACGGTGGCGGCGTACATCGTGTCGCGCAGCACCTCGCGCGGGTCGCGGCTGGTGCGGCCGGCCAGGAAGTACTCGGTGTGGATCAGGCGGCTCATCGGCTTGAGGAACGGCCCGAGCACCTGGCCGCCCTTGTCGCAGATGTCGCACATCATCTTCAGCTCCTCGTCGACGACCATGAAGAGCTCGTAGATCTCCTTCTCGTCGTCCAGGAAGTCGAGCAGCCGCTCCTTCAGGTCACCGTCGCCGGCCAGCCGGAACGTCCCGCTGATCGGGTTCATCCGCACGTCGTCGCCGTGGATCGAGACGTGGCGCTCCGGGCTCGCCCCGATCAGGTACCGGTCACCGGTGAAGAACACGAAGGTCCAGTAGGCGCCCCGCTCGCGCTCGAGCAGCCGCCGGAAGACCGACAACGCCTTGTCGAGGTCCCAGTCGGCGACGGTCGCGCGGTAGTGGCGTCCGATCACGAGGTTGGCGCCCTCGCCCTGCCCGATCTCGTCGCGGATGATCGCCTCGACGAGCTTGCCGTACTCCTCGTCGTCGGTGTCGAAGCCACCGCGGTCGGTGAGGTCGACGCCGGTGTCGTCGATCGCCGCCAGCACCTCGGCGACGGAGAACTCCAGCTCGGTCTCGACGTCGACGACGACCAGCGGCGTGCCGTCGTCGTACGCCTCGAAGCCGCGCTCGCGCACCTGTCGGAACGGTACGGCGACCAGCCGGTCCGCGATGTGGCCGTCCTCGGGCACACCCTGCTCGAGGGGTATGTCGAGGATCGACTCGACCACGCGGCGTCGGCCCCCGACCAGGCCGACCGTCTGCCGGTCACCGGCCCGGGTCGAGCGCCGGATGATCGCCCACGCCTCATGCCCCTGGAGCGCGGCGATGGCGTCCCGGGCATCGATCGTGTCGGTCATGCCCGGCAGCCTACAAACGGCACGGGTCGCGGACTGCGACGTCTCGGGAGCGGTATGACACCAGCCCATCGGCACAACTCGGCACGTGTCGAGTTGGGACGGTCCGTGGTCGGGTTTCGACGCCACAAGTCCGCACACGCCGACCTGTTGCAAGGCCCGGTCGGTTCAAGCCCGGTGCCTGTGGATGACCGCGGTCCGTTCGTCCTGTTCAAGGGCAGGCTGCAGGGGTGGCAATTCCAACCTCGGAGATCGACCTCACGCAGCCGTTCCTGCGCAGCTCGGCCGTCGCCTCGGGAATGCCCGCTTCTGCCTTGCGTACGTCGTCCTATCGGCGGGTCTTCCGTGGTGTGTACGTCGGCGCCTCGACCCGGATGACCCCGACCGTGAGAGTGCGAGCAGCGCTGCTGCTGGTCGACCCGTCGGCGTTCGCCAGCCACGCATCCGCGGCTCGGCTCTACGACGTACCGCTGCCGGTGCTGTCCGACGAGCACGTCAGTGTGACCGAGCCGACTCTTCGCCGCCCTCGACCGGGTGTTCGCTGCCACGTGTGCCGCGATCCCGATGTGCGCGTGGTCGGAGGTGTTCGGGTGTCGGCTCCCACGCAGCTCTTCGTGGAGCTCTCGAGCATGCTCGGGCTGGTTGATCTCGTGGCGGTGGGTGACCACCTGGTCCGGCACCGCCTGGCGACCATCCAGGAGCTCGTGGCTCGCTGCCGGAGCGCGACAGGCGCCGTCTCACTCGCGCGGCGCGCTGCGGAGCTCGTCCGCGAGCGAGTCGACTCCCCCATGGAGACTCGGCTGCGGCCTCTTCTCGTGCTCGCTGGGCTTCCCGAGCCGGAGGTGAACCTCACAGTCCGCGACGTCGACGGCGTGCCGGTCCGGCGATACGACCTCATCTACCGGGATGCCCGGACGATCGTGGAGTACGACGGACGCCACCACATCGAGCGCGAACAGACCTGGGAGTCCGACCTGCTCCGGCGCGAGGCCATCGATGACGACGAGTGGCGGATCCTGGTGGTGACGTCTCGGGGGATCTACGTGGATCCCGCGCAGACGCTCGAGCGCGTCTGGCGGCTCTTGCGCACCCGCCGGATGCCCGGTGTACCGAACAAGCTGTCGGACGAGTGGCGACAGCA
This sequence comes from Nocardioides sp., assembly GCA_036741335.1. Classification (GTDB taxonomy): domain Bacteria; phylum Actinomycetota; class Actinomycetes; order Propionibacteriales; family Nocardioidaceae; genus Nocardioides. The sequence goes on from DAINSL010000017.1 coordinate 19,425, forward strand.
CTTTCCGGGGCGAGACTGATCCGCCTTCGGAACTCTGCACGTGATGAGTTGGGACCATCCGGGCTACGCAGGGGCCGTCACAACTCCGCAGGTGTCGAGTTGTGGGGCCCTTCAGCGGAGCAGCGTCAGCAGCTGGGTGGCGCGGGTGAGGGCGACGTAGAGCGTCGAGCGTCCCGTCGGTGACTCGGCCTCGATCGCATCGGGCTCGACGACCACGATGCCGTCGAACTCCAGGCCCTTGGTCTCGATGCCGACCAGGACCACGATCCGGTCGTCGACCGCGGCCGTGGGCGTGGCGGCGTGGGGTGCGGCGTCGGCGAACTCGGGCCACGAGGCGAGCCACCCCGAGACCTCGTCACGCCGGGTGATCGGTACGACGATCGCGACCGTGCCGGCCACCTCGCCGGAGACCTCGGTCACCGCCGACCGGACCGCGGCGGCCAGATCGTCACCGACCGGCACCTCGCGCGGCTCGACCCCGGTCGACCGGACCGCGGTCGGCAGGTCGGCATCGAGGCCGACCCGCGAGGCGTAGGCCGCGGCGTAGTCGTAGATCTCCGAGGAGTTCCGGTAGTTGGTCGAGAGGTGGAACTCGTGGATGTCCTTGCCCTCCAGCGCCGCGACCCGGGCGGCAGTGGACTCCTCGGGCACCGGCCACGACGACTGCGCGGCGTCGCCGACGATCGTCCAGGTCGCGGAGCGGCCGCGGCGGCCCACCATTCGCCACTGCATCGGCGTGAGGTCCTGGGCCTCGTCGACCAGGACGTGGGCGTAGGTGTCGTCCTCGATCTTGTGGGTCGGCGGCATCCAGACCGGGGCATCGGGTCCGTACTCGCGCTCCATCGCGGTCGTGAGCTCCTCGCGCCCGCCGGCCAGGTCACCACCGAGGAAGTCGTCGAGCTCGTGATCGTCGTCGCGACGCTCGGGTACGTCGCCGAGCGCGTAGCGCAGCTCGTCGATCAGCGGGACGTCGTCGACCGCGAGCGACTCGATCTGCCAGGACGCCACCAGCAGGCGCTGCTCCTCGGGGGTCACGACGCCGTCGCCGACCCGGGCCAGGAACTCCGGGTCGCGCAACCAGCCGAGCACCTCGCCCGCCTCGAGCGGCGGCCACCAGGACAGCGCGAAGTCGACGAACGCCTGCGACGACAACATGTCGTCGTCGAACGCGTCCCGACCGCGCTCGCGGCCCCGCTCGCCGCGCACCTGGCGCCACATCACGTCGAGCAGCGACGTGGCGATGCGGGGCAGCTGCCGGTTGCGCGGGCCCTGCCCCATCAGCTGGCGGCGCAGCTTCCCCAGCACGCCGCGGTCGAGCACGATGACATCGTCGCGCCAGAAGATCCGGAACTCCTTGGCCGAGCCGGGCGCCTGCTGGCGCGCCGTACGTCGCATCAGCTCGCCCATCCGGCGGGAGCCCTTGATCACGGCCACGTCGGGAGTGTCGTGCCGCGTCGCGCGCAGACCACCGACCACCTCACCGAGCGAGCGCAGCGCCACCGCGGTCTCGCCGAGCGACGGGAGCACCCGCTCGATGTAGCGCATGAAGACACCGGAGGGTCCGACGACGAGCACGCCGCCGCTCTCGTAGCGCCGGCGGTCGTTGTACAGAAGGAACGCCGCGCGGTGCAGGGCGACCACCGTCTTGCCGGTGCCCGGCCCGCCGCTGATCGCGACCACACCACGTGCGGGTGCGCGGATCGCCAGGTCCTGCTCGGCCTGGATGGTGGCCACGATCGAGTGCATCGACCGGTCGCGTGCTCGGGAGAGCTGCGCCATCAGGGCGCCCTCGCCGACGATCGCCAGGTCGGTCTCGGCCGCGGCGTCGAGCAGCTCGTCCTCGAGCCCGACGACCTTGGGGCCCGAGCACCGCAGCACCCGGCGGCGTACGACGTCCTGCGGCTCGGCCGCGGTGGCCTGGTAGAACACGGCAGCGGCCGGCGCACGCCAGTCGATCAGCAACGAGTCGCGCTGGTCGTCGCGCAGGCCGATCCGGCCGATGTAGCGCGGCTCCGGATCCAGCTTCGCCAGCAGGTCGAGCCGGCCGAACACCAGCCCCTCGTGGGCCGCGTCGAGCTGGGCGATCCGCTTCGCCGCCTGGAACACCATGGCGTCGCGCTCGACCAGCCCGCCCTCGTGACCGAGACGTCCGCGGCCGTGGCCCTCGCGAGCGATTGCCTGCGCGTTGCGCGCCGACTTCTCCAGCTGGACGTACACGCGATCGACGAAGGTCTGCTCGGCGGCGAGCTCAGCCGCCAGCAACTCGTCTGCCAAGAAAACGTTCCCCTCGGTTCCCCGACCGCCGACGGCGGCATCTGCCATTTCGCGAGCCCACCATCGTATCCGGTCCCAGGCCGTGCCGTACGGCGGTTGGTCCCGACGCGATGTGACACGCTCGGGGCGTGAAGGTCTACATCTCCGTGGACGTGGAGGGCGTGGCCGGGATCGTCGACTGGGAGCAGTGCCTCGCGGGCGGCGACGACTACGCGCTCGGACGCGACCTGCTGCTCGGCGAGGTGAACTCCGCGATCGACGGAGCCGTCGCCGCCGGCGCCACCGAGATCCTGGTGAACGACGGGCACTCGGTGATGCGGAACCTGCCACCCGCCGCGCTCGGCGCCCGCGCGTCGTACCTCTCGGGGCGGTTCAAGCCGCTCTACATGATGGAGGGTCTCGACGCGTCGTACGACGCGATCGTGTGCCTCGGCTACCACGCCGCGATGACGACGCCGGGCGTCCTCTCACACACCTACAACCCGAGGGCGATCGCCGACGTCCGGCTCAACGGCACCGTGACCGGCGAGGCCGGGCTCAACGCGCTGGTCGCGCAGCACCACGGCGTCCCGGTGGCGGTGATCACCGGCGACCAGTACGTCGGGCCGGAGGCCGCGCCGTTCTGCCCGGGCATCGCCGCGATCGAGGTGAAGCGCTCGGTCAGCCGATACGCCGCCGAGCATCTGCACCCGGACACCGCCCGCGAGCGGATCCGCGACGGGGTCGCCGACGCCCTGAGCTCGGTCGGAGACCTGGCCCCACCCGCGATCGAGCTGCCCGCGACCATCCAGGTCGAGCTGGTGTCCCCCGACATGTCCGAGCAGGCCACCTGGATCGGCGGCGTCACCCGGCTCGACGCGCGCACGGTGTCGTTCGCCGACGAGGACCCGCTGCGGCTCTTCCGGACGTTCATGACGCTGGTGTACCTGACGCGGTCCCTGGTAGAGACCCGCTGACCGGAACACTCGGGACCTGCCGGCGTCAACCTTTCGGGCGGGCCACCGGGTTCAAGAGGTGAGGAGGTCGGGCGGGCTTCACCGAGTACGTCGCCGCGCGCGGGCGCGCGCTGTGGCGTGCCGCGTGGTTGCTCACCGGTGACGCCCAGCTCGCCGAGGACCTGGTCCAGACCGCGCTGACCAAGGCGTGGCCGCACTTCGACCGGGTGTCGACCGACGGCTCGTTCGAGGCCTACGTACGACGCGCGATGGTCACGACGTTCACGTCGTGGCGCGGGCGCCGCTGGCGCGGGGAGATCCCGACCGAGGTCGCGCCCGAGGGCTCGACATCCGTCGCCGGCCACGATCCCGACCTGGTCCGTGCGCTGTCTGGCCTGTCGCCGCAGCAGCGGGCGGTCGTGGTGCTGCGCTACTTCGAGGACCTGACCGAGACCGACACCGCAGCTGCACTCGGCTGTTCGCTCGGCACCGTGAAGGCCCACCACTCCCGGGCGATCGCGCACCTGCGGACCTCTGGCCTCCTCACAGCCGACGACATCGAGGAGGCACGATGAACGACCCCACCGACGCCGAGCGCGCCGCGTTCGGCGCGCGTCTGACCGGCGCGATCCCCACCGAGCCCGACCTGACCAGCCTGGCCGCCCGCGCCGAGACCGGCGCGCGTCGTACCGGCCGAGTACGGCGTGCCGGCGTCGCGGGCGTCGCGGCCGTAGCCGTCGCGGCCGTGATCGCGGTCCCCCAGATGCTCGGCTCGCACCATGTGCCGAGCAGCAACCCGCCCCAGCTGCCGGCGCACCCATGCAAGGGCACACCCGATCACCAGGACTTCACGAAGGGCACCGCTGTCTGGGTGACCTTCTGCCCGAGGCGCCCGGTCGGACACGACGCGGTGACCTCCCTGATCCCACCACAGGTCCTCACCACGGGCACCGCCGGACTCGTGGCGGGTTGGCAGCGCAGCACCGGGATGGCGCACAGCTGCCCGTTGGGACCGTACGGAGGCACCGAGTTCACCATCCGGGTCGGCTTCACCGACGGCACGACCACGAGGATCGACGGCGCCACCGATACGTGCCAGGCCGGGATCACGCCCGGGAACGGGTCCATCGGGATCGCGCCCGGCGCGACCGTCTACGACGACCTTGCGGCAGCGCTCGGGCGCCAGACGGCGAGCGGCCACCCGCGCTACAACCCGCCCGGTCCCCCGCTGAGTGTCCGAGGTCGTTGGCCTCGCCGGGAAGGTTCAACCTCGACGGAGCTTCGGGATCTGAGCTCAAGAGCTCGCCGATGCTGCTTGACATGAAGGCGGTCGAGGGCCTGGTCTGCGCCTTCGACTCGACGAACCGGCTCAGCGGCTCTGGGCCCGCGGGCTACCCCGAGAACCTCCGGATCGCATCGGGTTCGAGCGTGTTGGGCGTGCCGTTCGGGAGCTGGCGGCACGCCCCGGCCACGTCATACCTCGTCACCCTGCGGGACCGCACGGGCACCTGGCGCACGTTCACCATCACCGGCCGGAAAGGTGTCCTGACGTTCTTCCGGGGGTCCGCACCCGGTGTGCCTGAACGGATCGGATACGCGGGGGAGGACCTGCTGCTGCTGGCGCATCTGGCCACCCGCTGACTCGGAGGGAGCGTTGCCTACTTCTTCCGGTTCAGGAACGCCGTCATCGCCTCGCGTGCCTCGTCGGAGGCGAACAGCTCGGCGCTCAGGGCGGCCATGTCGGCGCCGTACTCGTCGATGCGACGCACCAGGTCGCGGTTGAGGATCCGCTTCGACTCCCGCAGTCCCTGCACCGCGCCGGTGGCGAGCTGACCGCACAACGTGGTCACCGCGTCGTCGAGCTCCTCGGCCGGGACCGCGCGGGTGACGAGGCCGTAGTCGGCAGCCTGGGCACCGCTGAACACCTCGCCACCGAGCGTGGTCAGGGCCGCGGCTCGAGGGTTCATCCGCGCGTGGAAGGTGAGCGAGATGATCGCGGCGGCCAGTCCGAGCTTCACCTCGGTCAGGGCGTACGTCGCGTCGTCGGCGCTGATCGCGACGTCGCTGGCCGCGACGATGCCGATGCCACCGGCGCGGACCGCGCCGGCGATCCGGGTCACAACCGGCTTGCCCATGGTCGCGATCAGGCGCTGAAGGTCGACGATCCGGCGGGCGCCGTCGGCCATGCCCACCGTGGTCGCCTCGGAGAGGTCGGCGCCCGAGCAGAACACCGGGCCTTCCTGCCGGACGAGCACGACCTTCACCTCGGGGTCGGCGTCGGCCCGCTCGAGCCGCTCGAACAGCTCGGTCACCAGCTGCTGCGAGAGCGCGTTGCGGTTGTGCTGGGAGTCCAGGGTGATCGTGGCCACGGAGTCCGCGGTGTCGTAGTGAACGAGCTCGTGGGTCATGCCGGGCATCCTTCCACCCGCCGCGCCCAGCAATCCGCAGACGGGCACGGCGACGAAGTAAGAGACGAGTGAGCAAGCACCTCGGCCACATCGTCGACCGCTTGCGCGAACCAAGACGAGACCGAGCGCTGACAGAAGCAGCCAGAAACGCGAGGATCAGGTCGTGAACCATCTCAGGTCGGTGCCATCCGACCCTCCCCATGAAGGGGGCCGGTCGGGCGGCGCTCACCTGGCGAGCCTGCTCAAGCGAGCCGGCCGAGGTGACGAGAAGGCATTTGCCGAGTGGTACGACGCGACCGCTGACAGGGCCTTCGGCCTTGCGGTCCGGGTGCTCCGGGACCGCGCCCAGGCCGAGGAGGTCACCCAGGAGTCCTACCTGGACTGTTGGCGCAACTCGGCCCGGTTCGACGAGTCGCGGGGCAGCGCGGTCTCCTGGCTGCTCACGATCGTGCACCGCAAGGCGGTCGACCGGGTCCGGTCGGCGGAGGCGGCCGGGCGTCGCGACACGGCGTACACCCAGCGCGAGCAGACCATCGACCACGACGTCACGGCCGAGACGGCCACCGCCTCGCTCGAGGCGACGAGGGTCCGAGCCGCCCTGTCCGACCTGACGCTCAAACAGCGTGAGGCGATCGAGCTGGCGTTCCTCGGCGGCTACACCCATGCCGAGGTGGCGACGATGCTCGACCTTCCGGTCGGCACCGCAAAGACCCGGATCAGGGACGGCCTGATCCGGCTGAGAGACGCCCTGGGCATCGGAGAGGTAAGGCAGGCATGAACCACACCTCGGCGAGCGACATTCATGCACTTTCGGGTGCCTACGCACTTGATGCCCTCGACGACGTCGAGCGTGCCCAGTTCGATCGACACCTGGCCACCTGCGCCGAGTGCCGGGCGGAGGTCCGGTCCTTCTGCGAAACGGCCGCGCTGATGGCGGAGGTCGAGGCCGAGACCGCTCCGGAGAGCCTGCGGGCGGGCGTCCTGTCGGGCATCGGCGCGGTCCGGCCGCTGCCGCCCGAGGCGTCCGTCACCACGACCGGGCCGTCCCACGCAGCGCCGGTCTCCATGCCCGTACGCCGGCGCGCGCTGCCGACCCTGCTCGCCGCCGCGGTGGCCTTGATCCTGCTCGCCACCGGCGCGTTCGCCTGGCACCCCTGGACCAGCGACCGAACGACCCTGGCCGAGCAGATCATCAACGCCCCCGACGCGGTGCGTGTGACCGAGCACCTGGCTGGAGGCGCCGGCGACCTAACCCTGGTCCGGTCGGAGTCGCTCGGGCGCGCCGTGATGATCGGCGACCATGTGCCCGAGCCGAAGCCCGGCAAGGTCTACCAGCTGTGGCTGCAGCAGCCGGGGCAGGGCTGGGTCTCCGCCGGCCTGATGCCCGACAGCACTCAGCCGACCGTGCTCAGCGGGAACGTCGTGAACGCCAAGGTCGCGGCGATCACCGTCGAGCCCGATCCCGGCTCCTCACAACCGACGTCCGTGCCCATCGCGGTGTTCAAGCTGAGGGCGAGCACATGACCCACGCCCGGCGGATCGCGGTCATCGGGTCCGGCGTGGCGGGACTCACGGCAGCTCACGTGGCGGCGAAGTCCGCCCACGTGACGTTGTTCGAGGCCGACATCAGGCTCGGTGGCCATGCCGACACCCACCAGATCGGGGACCTGGCCATCGACACCGGCTTCATCGTGCACAACCGCCGCACCTACCCGACCCTGATGCGGCTGTTCGACGAGCTCGGCGTCGCGACCCAGGCCTCGGAGATGTCGATGTCGGTGCGCGACGAGGCGACCGGGCTGGAGTACGCCGGCGCGCTCGGCCCCCGCGGCCTGTTCCCGACCTGGCGCAACGTCGCCCGCCCCGGCTTCCTGCGGATGCTCACCGAGGTCCCGCGCTTCCACCGTCGAGCCCGGGCGCTGCTGGACGACGACAGTCGCGGCGCGGCCGACGACCAGACCCTTCGCGACTTCCTCGACGACGGCCGCTTCTCGGCGTACTTCTGCCGGCAGTTCATGGAGCCGCTCGTCGCTGCGGTCTGGTCCTGCGACCCCGAGGTCGCGCTCGACTACCCGGCCCGTTACCTGCTCGAGTTCCTCGCCCACCACGGCATGTTGTCGATCACCGGTTCGCCCGAGTGGCGCACGGTCGTCGGCGGCTCGCGCGCGTACGTCGCACTGGTGGCGGGCGCGCTACCGGACGTCCGGGTCGGCACGAAGGTGACCTCGGTAAGCGAGACCGCCACCGGCGTGGAAGTCACCGACGGCAACGGCCGGATGACGTCGTACGACGCCGCGATCATCGCGACCCACCCCGACCAGGCGCTCGCGATGCTCCAGAAACCGACCGCGGCGCAGCGCGAGTCGCTGGTGGCGCTGCCCTACTCCGACAACGCGGCTGTGCTGCACACCGACGAGTCGCTGCTGCCCCGCGCGCACCACGCGCGGGCGTCCTGGAACTTCCTGCGCCCGCGCTTGGCCCGTGACGGGGTGAGCGTCACCTACGACCTGACCCGGCTCCAACGGCTGCCGACGAGCACCCGCTACCTGGTGACCCTCGGCGCCGGCGACGACGGCACCGGTGGATCGCTCGTCGACCCCGCCACGGTGATCGCACGTATGGAGTACGCCCATCCGCTGTACACGCCCGAGTCGATCGCGGCCCAGCGGCGTCTGCCCGAGGCAAACACCGAGCGCCTGGCCTTCGCCGGGGCCTACCACGGCTGGGGATTCCACGAGGACGGTGCGCGTTCCGGCGCCGCAGCGGCGGCGCACCTCGGCCTGGCGTGGAATGACCCCGCGGCCGAGCGCGCCGGGATCCCGGAGACCAGGACGTTCGACACCCGGATCCGGCACACGCGCCGGCGCCCGTTCCGGCGCAGCTTCGAGAACCGCGCGCACACCTGGCTCGTCGACCTCGACGCCCTGCCCGACCATGGCCCGCTGGCCCGCTTCGAGGGACGCGACCACCTCGGGTCGCCGCACCGCAGCATCCGCGCGAACGTCGACGCGTTCCTCGCCGCTCACGGCATCGACCTGACCGGCGGGCGTGTGCTGATGGCGGCGAACGCCCGTGCCTTCGGCCACTGCTTCAACCCGATCAGCGTCTTCTGGTGCTTCGACAGTGGCGGCGCCGCGGCGGGCGTGATGGTCGAGGTGCACAACACCTACGGCGATCGGCACGCCTACCTCGTCCATCCCGACGAGCACGGTCGCGCCCGGGTCGACAAGGAGCTGTACGTCTCGCCGTTCCATGGCACGGACGGGTGGTACGACCTGGCGGTGCCCGTCCCGGACGATCGGCTGCTCGTCGCGGTCACGCTGCACACCAAGGACGGCGCGAGCTTCAGCGCCTCGATGGACGGCCTGCGTACGACGACCTCCGCGCTCCGCGCAGCCCCGCAGGCAATCCGCGGCTCGGCGCTGATCCGAATCCACGGCATCCGACTGTGGCTGCGACGCCTGCCGATCCAGCCCCGACCCGACCATCACCAGAAGGGCGTCCGTTGACCGTCTCCGTCGCCCGTCCGGCCATCGACCACTGGCCCGACCTCGGCGAGGTGCCTCGGAACCTCCGCACCACCGTCTCCGCCGCCGTCGCGCGCCAGATCTTCAGGGCCGGCGTCCGACGCCTGCCGGTCACCGTCCATCTGGGGGACGAGACGCTCGGCACCGGCGGCCCAGCGATGACCATCCACCGCCCCGACGAGTTCTTCGCCCGGCTCGGGCGTGGGGTGCTGATCGGCTTCGGCGAGGCCTACCTCGCCGGCGCCTGGGACGCCCCGGATCTCGGGGCCCTCCTCACCGTGCTGGCCGCCGACATGCCGACGCTGGTGCCGCAGGGCCTGCAGAAGCTTCGGGCGATCGCGGTCCGCCGACCGCCGCACCACGAGAAGAGCACCCGCGCCAACTCACAGCGCAACATCGCGCATCACTACGACCTGTCCAACGACCTGTTCGAGCTGTTCCTCGACCCGACGCTGGGCTACTCCTCGGCCCTGTTCGAGGCCGAGCGGGTCCACGATGCCGGTTTCGGGCGGGCCACCGCGCCGGTGCCCGGCTCGGACCTCGCGGAGGGCCAGCTCCGCAAGATCGAGCGGCTGCTGGACCGCACCGAGGTGCGTACGGGCAGCCGCGTCCTGGAGATCGGGACCGGCTGGGGAGAGCTCGCGATCCAGGCGGTCCGTCGCGGCGCGCTCGTCCACTCGATCACGCTCTCCACCGAGCAGAAGGAGCTGGCGGAGCGCCGGATCGCGGACGCCGGCCTGGCCGACCGGATCACCGTCGAGCTGCTCGACTACCGCGCCCTGGTCCCTTCGACGGGCTCCACCAACATGGGCGCGTACGACGTGGTGCTCTCGGTCGAGATGATCGAGGCTGTCGGCCACGACTTCTGGATCGAGTACTTCCAGACCCTCGACCGGGTCCTCGCGCCCGGCGGCGCCGTCGGCATCCAGGCGATCACAATGCATCACGACCGGATGCTCGCCACCCGCTCCACCTACACGTGGATCAACAAGTACATCTTCCCCGGCGGCTTCCTGCCGTCGGTCGAGGCGATCGAGCAGATCACTCGTGGCCACACCGCGCTGCGGGTCACCGACCGGTTGTCGTTCGGCCGGCACTACGCCGAGACGCTGCGGCAGTGGGACGCGGCGTTCCTCGAGCGTCGCGACGCGGTGCTGGCCCTCGGGTTCGACGAGACGTTCGTGCGGATGTGGCACTTCTACCTGCAGTACTCCCTGGCCGGCTTCGCCTCGGACTACATCGACGTGAACCAGGTCGTGCTGCGCCGCGAGGAGCGGCCGTGACCACGACCGGGACCCGCCGTACGACGACCCCCATGGGCTCGGGGGTGGCCGGTCGGCTCGCCGAGGCGGCCGCGCCGTTCGTCGGCGGTGACCTGCCGGTCCGCCTGCGGGCCTGGGACGGCTCGGAGGCCGGCCCCGCGGATGCTCCCCTGGTCGAGCTCCGTTCGCCGAACGCCCTGCGTCGCCTGGTCTGGCACCCGAACGAGCTGGGCGCGGCACAGGCCTATGTCACCGGCGAGCTCGAGGTGGCAGGTGACGTCGAGGCGGCACTCACCCACGCGTTCACGGTCGGTCGGGAGCGCGGTCTGACCGGGCGCCCGAGCGCGTCGGCGGTCGCCCGCGGGGTGCGCGTGATCCGGTCGCTCGGAGCCCTCGGTCCGCCGCTCGCGCCCCCTGCCTCCCAGGCTCGGATTCGCGGCCGGCTGCACAGCCCGCTCCGCGACCGGCGGGCGATCAGCCACCACTACGACCTCTCCAACGAGTTCTACGCCGCGATCCTCGACCCGTCGATGGCCTACTCGTGCGCCTACTACGGCGACGACCCCGCTCAGACGGTCGAGTCGGCGCAGCGAGCCAAGCTCGATCTGGTCTGTCGCAAGCTGGCCCTGCAGCGCGACAGCACGATGCTCGATGTCGGCTGTGGCTGGGGCTCGCTGTCCCTGCACGCGGCCGAGCACTTCGGCGCCCGGGTCACCGGGGTGACCATCTCGGAGGAGCAGAAGAAGCTCATCGACGATCGCATCCACGAGCGCGCCCTCGGCGACCGCGTCGAGATCCGCCTGCAGGACTACCGGAACGTGCCCGAGCGCGACCACTACGACGCGGTCGGGTCGCTCGAGATGGGTGAACACGTCGGCGAGCGCAACTATCCGACGTACGTCGAGGTGCTGCGGCGCGCCGTACGTCCTGGCGGGCGGGTGCTCGTGCAGCAGATGTCGCGCACCGGCCGGTACCCCGGCGGCGGGCCCTTCATCGAGTCGTTCATCGCACCCGACATGCACATGCGGCCGGTCGGCGAGACCATCGGCTTCCTCGAGGCCGGCGGGCTGGAGGTGCGCGACGTGCACGCCCTGCGCGAGCACTACGTGCGGACCGTGGCGGGCTGGCTGGAGAACTTCGAGAGACACCTGCCACAGCTCACCGCCCTGGTCGGTGAGGAGGTCGTCCGGGTCTGGCGGCTCTATCTCGTCGGCGGCTCGCTGGCGTTCCGCGACGGGCGGATGGGCGTCGACCAGATCCTCTGCGCCCGGCCGGGCGTCGCACACACTCTGTCGTCCGAGCGGTCCTGGTGATCACCACCTGGTGGGGCCTGGGCCTGCTGGCGGTCGGCATCGCCGCGGCGGCCATGCTGCTCACGGCGTACGCCGCCCGGCGGGCCGGGCGGGTCTCGGTCGTCGACGTCACCTGGGGCCTGGCCCTCGCAGTGATCGCGGTCGGCTGCGCACTTCTCGGCACCGGCACGCCGTCGCGTCGCTGGCTCGTCGCCCTTCTGGTCGTGGTGTGGGGAGCCCGGCTGTCGTCGCACATCTTCACCCGCGCCAGGGGCCACGGCGAGGACCCGCGCTACGCCGAGATCCTGGGCGATGGTGGCGCAAGAGCGGCCGTCCGCAAGGTGTACTTCGTCCAGGGACTCGCCATCTGCCTGGTCGCGCTCCCGGTCGCGGCCGCCGCGCACCGGGAAGTGGCGTCGTGGCCGCTGGTGTGGGCCGGCGTCGTGGTCTGGCTGGTCGGCGTGGTCGTCGAGTCGGTCGGGGACGCCCAGCTCGCGGCCCACAAGCGCGACCCCGACCGCGGCCCGGTGATGGACCGCGGCCTGTGGGCCTGGACCCGCCATCCCAACTACTTCGGCGACGCCTGCCTGTGGTGGGGCATCTGGATCGTCGGGGGCGCGGCGTCGGGCTGGTTGCCGGCCCTGGTCACGGTGCTCTCGCCGCTGATGATGACCCACGTCCTGCGCAACGTCACCGGTGCGAAGCTGCTCGAGAAGACCATGAGCACTCGACCCGGCTGGGACGCCTACGCGGCGCGGGTGCCGCTGTTCTTCCCGCGCCCCCCGCACCGCCGCTGAATCTCGTACGGGCACGGCGACAGCCAGTCCGTGGTTGACTCGAAGAATGGGCACCCGCCGGGACGCCGTCGATGAGGCGTTTGCGGCTTGCCCGCGCGAGGACTTCCTCCGGCCGCGCGACCGCAAGCGTTCGTCGTACGACGGACCCATCGAGATCGGCTGCTGCCAGACGAACTCCCAGCCGCGGACCGTGGGCGCCATGCTGCGGCTGCTGGACGTCCACCGCGGTCAGCGGATCCTTGACGTCGGCTCCGGTTCCGGCTGGACGACCGCACTGCTCGCGCACCTGTCCGGCCCGACCGGGCGGGTGCTCGGCGTCGAGCTCGAGCCCGACCTGGTGGACTTCGGCAACCGGAACCTGGTCCGCCATCACCTGCCCTGGGCAGGCATCTACGAGGCGACGCCCGACGTCCTGGGGCTGCCCGGCGCGGCGCCGTTCCACCGGATCCTGGTCTCGGCCATGGCGCGCGTGATCCCCGACGAGCTGGTCGAACAGTTGCACACCGGCGGAGTCATGGTGATCCCGGTGGCAGGCACCATGCAGCGGGTCGCCTCTTCGATGCGCGGGACCCAGGTCACCCGGCACGGGTCGTACCGGTTCGTCCCGCTCCGCTAGCTCGGCGCCGGCGCGGCCGCCGGGACGCCCCACAACGCCGCGACGTGGCGCGCGTCGGTGCCGCAACAGCCACCCACGATCTCGAGTGCGGGCAGCCGCTCCTCGAGCTCGCGGTGGGTGGCGACCAGCAGGTCGAGGTCGCCCTCGTCGAGGGTCTCGGCCTCGTCCAGCTCGGCGTGGGTCTGGGTCGACGCGTTGCTGCGGACCCCGTGGATCCGTCCGGCACGGTCGCCGAGTCCGACGAGCCCCGGCAGGACATGGGACGGGTGGGCGCAGTTGACCAGGAAGTACGCCGGCGGGGCGGCTTCGTCCACGCGGTCGATCGCGTCGCCGAGCGTCGTACCGTCCGGGAGCCGGCCGTCGGTCTCGACGGTGAACGACACCGCCACCGGCAGGCCGAAGGAGTCGGCGGCCCGGACCACCCCGATCGCCTCACCGGCATCGGTGAGGGTGAGCGCGGCGACGGCGTCCGCTCCGGCCTCGGCGAAGGCCCGCACCTGGGGTGAGTGGTAGTCGGCGGCCTCGTCGGGATCGACCACCGGACCGGCGGCGTAGCCATCACCCCGGGGACCGATCATGCCGGTCACCAGGATCTCGGGGACGCGGTCACGCCACTCCTCGGCGAACCCCTGGAGCAGGCCGACGGCCTCGCGGTTCACGTCCGCGAGCGTTCGGCGGTCGTGGCCGAGGCGCTCTCCCCAGTCGGTGTTGGCCCGCCAGGTCGGCGACTCGAGCCTCAGCCCGGCGCCCGCCGCCGCGGCGATGGCCGCGTAGCCCTCGTAGTAGGAGCGCAGCAGGCTGCGGCCGTCGTCGGTCCACACCAACGGGTACGCCGCGAACTCCGGCAGGTCGACGTCGTGGTGGAAGATCAGGTCGGTCTCGAGACCGCCGTCGGTGACCCAGTGCCAGCCCTCACGTCCCATGGCTCCCCCTCCAGGTGGTACACCGTTTCTAGCAGACGCACGGGTCAGTAGCTCTTCGGCAGCCCCAGAGAGTGCATGGCCACGAAGTTGAGGATCATCTCGCGGGAGACCGGCGCGATCCGGCCGGCACGGGTGGCGACGAGCAGTCCGGCCATGCCGTACTCCTGGGTGATCCCGTTGCCGCCGTGCGCCTGCACCGCGCGGTCGGCCGCGTCGCACGCGGCCTCGGCGGCGGCGTACTTGGCCATGTTGGCCGCCTCGCCCGCGCCCATGTCGTCGCCCGCGTCGTAGAGCGCGGCGGCCTTCTGGGTCATCAGGCGCGCCAGCTCGATCTCGATCTTCGACTGCGCCAGCGGGTGTGCGATCGCCTGGTGCGAGCCGATCGGGACCTTGAAGACGGTGCGCTCCTTCGCGTACGCCGCGGCCCGGTCGAGCGCGTAGCGCGCCAGCCCGGTGGAGAACGACGCCGCCATGATCCGCTCGGGGTTGAGGCCGGCGAACAATTGCTGAAGCCCACCGTCTCCGACATTTGCTGGATCCCCCACGAGCGCGTCGTTCGGCAGCCGTACGTCGTCGATGAACACCTGGAACTGAAGCTCCGGGCTCACGATCTCCATCGGGATGGCGCGGTACTCGAAGCCCTCGGCGTCGGTCGGCACGACGAACAGCACCGGCTTCACCTTGCCGGTCCCTCCCTCTGCTACGGGGCGATCCTCGGCTCGCGCCACGACGAGCACGTGCTCGGCCTCGTCGACGCCGGAGATGTAGATCTTGCGGCCGTTCAGCACCCACTCATCGCCGTCGCGGCGCGCGCTGGTCGTGATGTTGTGGGTGTTGGTGCCGGCGTCCGGCTCCGTGATCGCGAACGCCATCGTCGACGTGCCGTCGCAGATGCCCGGCAGCCAGCGCCGCTTCTGCGCTTCGGTGCCGTAGCGGCTGATGATCGTGCCGCAGATCGCCGGGCTCACGACCATCAGCAGCAGCGGGCAGCCCTGCGCGGCGAGCTCCTCGCAGACCGCGGCGACGTCGCCGATGCCGCCGCCACCCCCGCCGTACTCCTCGGGGATGTTGATGCCGAGGTAGCCGTGCTTCGCGACCTCCAGCCACAGGTCCGTGGTCTTCTCGCCGGCGCGCGCCTTAGCGGTGAACCACTCGCGGCCGTACTTCCCGGCCAGCTTGGCGACCTCGCGGCGTAGCGCCTGGCGCTCCTGGCTCTCCTGGAAGGGGGTCTCGGTGAAGGTGGTCATTCCTGCTCCTCGTGGTCGGTCGTTGCGTCGGTCGAGCTCGTCGAGACCACGGCGAGCACCTCGCCGGTGGCGACCTGGACGCCGACCTCGGCGGACAGGTCGGTGACCGTGCCGGCATGCGGAGCCGCCACGGTGTGTTGCATCTTCATCGCCTCCAAGACCAGCACCGGCTGGCCCTGTGCGACCTGATCGCCGGTCGCCACCGAGACCGCGACCACGGTGCCGGGCATGGGCGCGAGCAGGCTTCCGCTGGCGACGGCGGAGGCGGGGTCGGTGAGCCTCGGCGCGACCCGGAGCGTGGTGTGCCCGGTGGCCGAGTCGACGTCGACGACGTCTTCGGTGACCGCCACGTCGTAGGTCGTGCGGACGCCGTCGCGCTCGAGCGTCACGCGGTCGGGTGCCACGGACACGACGGTCACGCCCTCGACCGCATAACCGTCGCGGCCGCCATACCACCTCACCTCGATCGGGTCGTCCGCCTGAGCGGTCCGTCTAGTGGCCTCTTGAGCTGACGACCCGAGGAAACGGGTGACCTGGGGCTGGCTGAGCACGTTGCGCCAGCCGACCGGGACGCCGTGCTGGACCCGGCGGCTGAGCGTGGTGCGCTCCGCGAGGGCCAGGGCTGCCGCGGCCGCTGCGCCCTCGTCGAGGGCACTCGCTTCGGTCGGCCGGTCTGACAGGAAGGCGGTGCTGACGCTGCCCGCGACGAACGCGGGGTCCTCCAGGATGCTCACCAGCAGGTCGCGGTTGGTGACCACGCCGTGCAGGCGGGCCTGGCGCAGCGCGGCCGCGAGCCGGCGGGTCGCCTGCTCGCGGGTGGGCGCCCACGCGATCAGCTTGGCCAGCATCGCGTCGTAGTGCGTGGACACCTCGCTGCCGGTCTCGACGCCCGCGTCGAGACGGAGACCGGGCCGGTTGAGCAGGTCGAACTCCGCGTCGACACCGGGTACGTCGACCAGGGTCAGCCGACCACTCTCCGGCTGCCAGTCGGCGGCCGGGTCCTCGGCGTACAGGCGGACCTCGATCGCGTGGCCGTAGGTCTCGCCGATGGCCCGTGGATCCGGCGAGCGGCCCTCGGCCACGGCGATCTGCAGCTCGACGAGGTCGACCCCGTGGACGAGCTCGGTCACCGGGTGCTCGACCTGGAGGCGCGTGTTCATCTCCAGGAAGAAGAAGCGGTCGGTCTCGGGGTCATAGAGGAACTCGACGGTGCCGGCGCCGCGATAGTCGGTCGCGGCCGCGGCCGCCCGGGCCGCCTCGTGGAGGGCCGCGCGGGTCTTGTCTGGAAGGCGAGGCGCGGGCGACTCCTCGACCACCTTCTGGTGCCGGCGCTGGATCGAGCAGTCGCGCTCGCCGAGGACCAGCACGCCCCCCGCATGGCCGACGACCTGCACCTCGACGTGGCGTCCGCGCTCGACGTACGGCTCGACGAAGACGCTGCCGTCGCCGAACGCACCGGCCGCCTCCGCGCTCGCCGCCTCGATCTCGCGCGGCAGGTCGGCGAGGTTGCGGACCACGCGCATGCCGCGCCCTCCGCCACCGGCCGACGCCTTCACCAGGAGCGGCAGGTCGTCGTCCGTCGGCTTGTCGGGAGCCTCGAGCACGGGTACGCCGGCCTTCCGCATCAGCTCCTTGGCACGGACCTTCGAGCCCATCTGCTCGATCGACTCCGGCGAGGGGCCGACCCAGGTGAGCCCGGCGGCGACCACGGCGCGGGCGAAGTCGGCGTTCTCGGACAGGAAGCCGTAGCCCGGGTGGATCGCATCCGCTCCCGCACGGCGTGCGGCCTCGACGACGAGATCGCTGCGCAGGTAGGTGTCGGAGGGAGCGTTCCCGGGCAGGTGCACGGCAAGGTCCGCCTCGCGCACGAACGGGAGGTCCGCGTCGGCGTCCGAGTGGACGGCGACGGTCTCGATGCCGAGCCGGCGACACGTTGCGAAGACGCGGCGCGCGATCTCGCCGCGGTTGGCGACGAGCAGCCGACGGATAGCGGTCGAGTCCCCTCCATCGGTCGAGCTTGTCGAGACCATAGCCATCACATCCGGAAGACGCCGTAGCCGTCGGCGCCCTTGATCGGTGCGTTCTCGATGACGGAGAGGCAGATGGCCAGGACGGTGCGGGTGTCCCGCGGGTCGATCACGCCGTCGTCGTACAACATCCCGGAGAGGAAGAACGGCAGGCTCTGCTCCTCGACCGACTGCTCGATGAAGGCGCGCATGCCCGCGTCGGCCTCGCCGTCGTACTCCTGACCGCGTGACTCCGCTGCGGCACGGGCGACGATGGAGAGCACGCCGGCGAGCTGGGCCGGCCCCATCACCGCGCTCTTGGCGCTCGGCCAGGTGAAGAGGAAGCGCGGGTCGTAGGCGCGGCCGTTCATGCCGTAGTTGCCGGCGCCGTACGACGCGCCCATGATCACGCTGAGGTGCGGGACCTTGGAGTTGCTGACCGCGTTGATCATCTGGGCGCCGTGCTTGATGATGCCGCCCTGCTCGTACTCCTTGCCGACCATGTAGCCGGTGGTGTTGTGCAGGAACAGCAGCGGGCAGTCGATCTGGTTGGCCAGCTGGATGAACTGGGTCGCCTTCTGTGCCTCTTCGCTGAACAGCACCCCTTGGGCGTTGGCGAGGATGCCGATCTGGCGGCCGTGGAGCCGCGCCCAGCCGGTGACGAGGCTGGGGCCGTACAGCGGCTTGAACTCGTCGAACGGCCGCTGGTTGCCCGGCCCGCTGCCGTCGCCCCCCGTCCCGTCGACCAGCCGCACGATCACCTCGCGGGGGTCGAACGGCTCCCTGAGGTCGGTCGGGATCAGATCGAGCAGCCCGTCCGGGTCCGCATCCGGCTCGACAAAGCCCCGGACGTCATACGTTCCGGTCGTCGGCGCGACCGATGCGTATGACGTTGTGGGCTTGCGCCAGTTGAGGCGGGCCACGATCCGGCGCCCGATCCGGATCGCGTCGTGCTCGTCCTCGGCCAGGTAGTCGGCCAGCCCGGAGATCCGGGCGTGCATCTCGGCGCCACCGAGCGACTCGTCGTCGGACTCCTCGCCGGTGGCCATCTTCACCAGTGGAGGACCACCGAGGAACACCTTGGCCCGCTCCCGGACCATCACCGTGTAGTCGCTCATCCCGGGCACATAGGCACCACCCGCTGTGGAGTTGCCGAACACCAGCGCGATGGTCGGATGCCGCCGGGCACTGGCCCGGGTGAGGTCGCGGAACACCTTGCCGCCCGGGATGAAGATCTCCTTCTGCGTCGGCAGGTCGGCCCCGCCCGACTCGACGAGCGAGATCGTCGGCAGGCCGTTCTCCTCGGCGATCTGCGCGGCCCGGAAGCCCTTCTTCACCGTCCACGGGTTGCTTGCGCCGCCCTTGACGGTCGGGTCGTTGGCGGTGATCAGACACTCGACGCCCTCGACCACGCCGATGCCGGTCACCAGCGACGCGCCGACCGAGAAGTCCGAGCCCCAACCCGCCAGCGGGGACAGCTCGAGGAAGGCCGAACCCTCGTCGACGAGCAGCTCGATCCGCTCCCGGGGCAGCAGCTTGCCGCGGGCGTGGTGGCGGTCGACGTACTTCTGCCCACCGCCGGCCACTGCCTTGGCGTGCTCGGCGTCGAGCTCGGCGAGCTTCTCGAGCATCGCCGCGCGGTTCCCACCGCTGGTCGAGTTCCCAACGCTGGTCGAGCCTGTCGAGACCACGCTCACGACCTCGCCTCCACGACCGCCTTCATCCGCTCCAGCGTGGTGGCCATGCCTTTCGCGTTGGTTCGGCCGCGCAGCGGGCCGAGCACCAGCCAGTACAGCCTCAACGGCAGCGACGAGCCGAGCCTGAAGTACTCGGTGACGAGCGTCCCCTCGCCGTCGGGCTCGAGTCGGTAGCCCCAGCGGTTGACCGGCGCGTCGATCGGCCCGTCGACCTCGACCACGAACTCGAAGACCTCGTTCGGCACGCACGCGGTGACCCGGCAGGCCGACCAGTACGTCGGTCCGACGCCGTTGCGCTTCACGTGCCCCTTGAACCTCGCGCCCACCTCCGGGCCGGCGGAGCCGCGTCGCCAGCGCGCCTCGAAGGTCTCGGGCGAGAACTCGCCGATCCGGGTCACGTCGCTGACGAGCGCCCAGACCTCCTCGGTCGTCGCGTCCATGTGGAGCGACACCTCTCCGCCCATCGACCAGTCGGGGATCACGGCGCGTAACCCAGCACTCTCGCAGCGAGATCTGTCAGCACCTCGGTCGCACCTCCTCCGATCGGCAGGATCCGGGCGTCGCGGTAGTGCCGTTCGACCTCGGTCCCGTGCAGGTAGCCCATGCCGCCGTGCAGCTGCACGGCCTCGTCACACACGTACGACGACGCCTCGACCGCGGTCTGCTTGGCCAGGCAGGCCTCCGCGATCACGTCCTCTCCGCGCACGTGCCTCTCGGCCGTGTGCCAGACGTAGCAACGCGCCACGTCGATCCTCCGGTGCATCTCGACCAACCGGTGGCGCACCACCTGGTTGGCGATCAGCGGCTTGCCGAAGGTCTCGCGCTCGCGGCAGTACGACGCGGTGAGGGCCAGGCTGCGGGCGGCGATGCCGCAGGCGTCCACGGCGAGCGCGATCCGCTCGACCACGAACTGCTCGGCGATCTGGGCGAAGCCGGAGTTCTCCACGCCGACGAGGTTGGCCACGGGGACCCTCACGTCGGCGTACCCGAGCTCGGCGGTGTCGGAGCAGTGCCAGCCCATCTTGGCCAGGCTGCGGTCGACGGTGAACCCGGGCATGCCCTTCTCGACCACCAGCAGCGAGATGCCGCCGTGTCCCGGACCGGCCGTGCGCACCGCCGTGGTGACGAAGTCGGCGCGCACCCCGCTGGTGATGAACGTCTTGGTGCCGTTGACGACGTACACGTCTCCGTTACGCCAGGCCGTCGTCGTGATGCCCGCGACATCGGAGCCACCGCCCGGCTCGGTGATCGCCAGGCTGCCGATCAGCTGACCCGCGAGGGTTGGGCGGACGAACCGGTCGATCAGGTCGGCGTTGCCACTCGCGGCGAGGTGTGGCAGCGCGATGCCGCTGGTGAACAGTGCTGCCAGCAACCCGCTCGACGCACCCTCCTCGAGCATGGCCTCCTGCACCGCGATGCTGTCGAGGAGGTCGCCACCCTCGCCGCCGACGACCTGGGGGAAGGCGATCCCGAGCAGGCCCTGCTGTGCCGCCGTCCGGTGCAGCTCGCGCGGCACCTCGCCGGCGTCCTCCCACTCCTGGAGGTGGGGCACCACCTCGCGCCGCGTGAACTCGCGGGCCACTTCGCGCAGCGCCTCGCGCTCGTCGTCGTTCACAGCAGCTCCTCCGGGATGTCGACGTATCGCGACCGTGCCCACTCGCCGAGCCCCTTGGCCTGGGGGTCGAAGCGGGTCGATGCTGCGACGCCGCGGCCGAGGAGGCCGTGGATCACGACGTTGATGCCGCCGAGGTTGGGCAGCGGGAAGGTCTCGACGTCGAGGTCGGCCGTCTCGGGAAGCAGCTCACGCACAAAGTCGGCGGTCACGAGACCGAGCAGCCACGCCACCCGGTCGTCGTACTTCTTGCCGATCGAGCCCGCGTCTCCGCCGGTCGAGCTTGTCGAGACCTCGTGCGCCACCCAGAGTCCGAGGTTGGCGTCGCCGCCCTTGTCACCGGACCTGGCGTGGACGAACGTGCCGAGCGGCTTGTGGATGATGTTCCCCGGTACCTCGTAACCGGACGGGCGCAACTCGTCGGGGGGCGGTTCGCCGAGCGTGGGAGGGTCGGGGATCGCCTGGTTGTGCCCGTCGGCGTGCGTGATGCTGTGGCGGACCGACGTGCGCGGGACATACTCGGCGCGGTAGACGCCGAACGGTGTGCCGGCGCCCGGGGGGGCGGTCATCGTGAAGCCGGGGTACGACGCGAGCGCGAGCTCGACGGCGGCGCTGCTGAAGTCGCGACCCACCGGATCGGGCGACGGGTCCTGGACGATGCAGCGAAGGACGGTCGACGCGGCCTCTTCCGTGTCGGCGTCGTCGGCGGCGCGGCCGCCGAGCCGCCACGAGATCGCGGACGCGGTGAGTCGCGGGGCGAGCTGCTCGCGCACCCAGACGGCCTTCTCGTCGAGGTCCAGGCCCGTCAGCACGAACTCCACTGAGTTGCGGTAGCCGCCGAGCTCGTTGACGCAGACCTTGAGCTGCTCAGGGGGTGCCGAACCGCGGACCCCGGAGATCCGGACCCGGTCGGGCCCGTCGTCGGAGAGCTCGATGGTGTCCAGGTGGCTGGTGACGTCGGGGCCGAGGTAGCGCGTCGACTGCACCTCGTACATCAGCTGCGCGGTCACCGTGTCGACGCTGACCAGCCCGCCGGTCCCGTCGTGCTTGGTGATCACCGAGGACCCGTCCGCGAAGACCTCCGCGAGCGGGAATCCCAGTGGTTGAGCGGTCCTGGGCATCGAGAGGAAGCCGGCGAAGTTCCCCCCGGTCGCCTGCGTCCCGCACTCGAGCACGTGACCGGCGACCACGGCGCCGGCCAGCTCGTCGTACGACGTCGGCTCCCAGCCGAAGTGCGCGACGGCCGGCCCGACGACGAGCGAGGCGTCGGTGACCCGCCCGGTGACCACGACGTCGGCTCCGCCGGAGAGCGCGGCGGCGATGCCGAAGCCGCCGAGGTACGCGTTAGCGGTGAGCGCACCCGGGAAGCCCAGTGACCGCACGTCGTCGCCGTCGACGTACACGATCGCAGGCGACAGCCCCTGTGCCGATGCGATCTCGCCGAGCTTCGCGGCCAGCCCGGCGGGGTTGAGCCCGCCGGCGTTGGAGACCAGCTTGACCCCCCGCTCGAGGGCGAGACCGAGGCAGTCCTCCACCTGGCCGACGAAGGTGCGCGCGTAGCCGAGAGACGGGTCCTTGAGCTGGTCGCGGCCGAGGATCAGCATGGTCAGCTCGGCCAGGTAGTCACCGGTGAGCACGTCGAGCGGCCCGTCCTCGAGCATCTCCCGCATCGCCGACAGGCGGTCCCCGTAGAAGCCCGAGCAGTTGCCGATCCGGAAGGGTTCAGTCACGCCGCTCACGCCCCTCACCCGGCGGCCCGGCGAAGCACTGCGCGATGCCGAGCCAGGTGTTGGCGTCGCGACCGACGCCGACCAGCGAGGTGTCGGCCCGGTTGACTCGCTGGGTGACCAGCAGGCAGAAGTCGTACGCCGCGCCGGTCACGGTCTGCGACGCATCCTCCGGACCGAAGACCCAGAGGTCGCCGGACGGTGCGGTGAGCGAGACCCGGAACTCCTCGGCGGGCGCCTCGAGCCCGTGCACCGAATAGGCGAAGTTCCGGGTGCGCACGCCGAGGTGCGCAACGTGGCGGATCCGGTCGGTGATCTCGGGCTCCGCCCCCAGCGCCTGGTGGACGTCGAGTGAGTGCGCCCAGGTCTCCATGAAGCGCGCGGTCGACATCGAGGTGGCCGACATCGGCGGCCCGAACCACGGCATCCGCGCGCCCTCCGGGTGGTGGCGAAGTGCCGCGACGAGGTCGCCGCGCGCCGTACGCCACCTGGCCAGCAGGTCGGTGGGCGCGACCGCGCCCCCGGACAGCGCCGCGCGGTCAACGACACCGTTGACGTCGGTCAGCAGATCGGTCAGGAGGGCGTCCCAGCGCGCTTTGTCGGTGGCTGCCGCGACCGCAGCCTCGTCGGTCCAGGCCAGGTGGGCGATCTGGGTGGCGATGTCCCAGCCGGGCGCCGGGGTCGGCGTACGCCAACCCGCGTCGGGCAGGGCCACGACCAGGGACTCCAGCCGCTCGCTCTCCGTGGCGAGGTCGGCGAGGACGCCTTCCATCAGCGCGTTCATGCGGCTGCCAGCGCGTTGTCGAGGGTGCGGGCCCACTGGTCGAGGATCCGGTTGCGGCGCCTGGTGTCGTCGCTGATGGTGGCGGCCAGCCCGAGCCCGCGCACCAGGTCGAGCGTGGCCTGCACGAGTTCGCGGACCCCGGGCATCGACTCGTCGGCGCCCAGCAGGTCGACCGTCATCCGGTGCGTCTCGCGCCCGATCCTCAGCTCCAGCGGTGCCACCGCCGCCAGCAGTGCGCGGTCCGTGCGCGCCGCGACCCACAGCTCGAGGGCGGCGGTGAAGACCGGCGACGCGAAGTGGTCACCGAGCATCCGCAGCACGTCGCGGGTGCGGCGCGCGCCCTGCGGTACGGCGGCCGCCGCGGCCGCCAGCTCGGCGCCGCGCACCTCGGTGAGGTGCTCGACCGCCGCCACCACGAGGTCGTTCTTGGTCGGGAAGTGGTGCAGCTGTGCGCCCCGCGAGACCCCGGCGAGCTCGCTGACCAGGGTTGTCGAGGTGCCGCCGAACCCGCGCTCCACCAGGCACTCGATGGTGGCGTCCATCAGTCGCGCCCGCATAGCGCGGGAGCGCGCCTCCTGTGGGATCCGCACGGTTGTCACCCGGTCATCGTCCCGTCATACCAACAAACAGTCAAGCCTGACTGTTTGTTGGTATGAGCCCTGCCTACCACAGCCGCGGGGCGTGTCAGGATCGACGCCATGGCGGAGGACGGGCGGACCATGCGCGACCGGATGCTGGCCGGCGAGCCCCCCGTGTTCGACGAGTCGCTCGCCGAGGACACGCGCCGCTGCCGCGAGCTGCTCCACCGGATCAACGCCGCGGCACCCGACCAGGACGACGAACGCGACGCACTTCTGCGCGAGCTCCTCGGCGGTTTCGGGGAGGGGAGCAACATCCGGCCGCCGTTCCGCTGCGAGTACGGCTTCCAGATCCACATCGGAGCCCGGACCTTCGCCAACTTCGGTTTCCTATGCCTCGACGTCGCCCGGGTGACGATCGGCGACGACGTACAGATCGGGCCGGGCGTCCAGCTCCTGACTCCCACGCATCCCTTGGAGCCCGGACTGCGCCGCGACCAGTGGGAGTCCGCCGAGCCGATCACCATCGGCGACAACGTCTGGCTCGGCGGGGGCGTCATCGTCTGCCCCGGGGTCACGATCGGCGAAGACACGGTGGTCGGCGCGGGGCGCGGTGGTCACTCGCGATCTGCCGGCGGGCGTGCTCGCGGTCGGCAACCCCGCCCGGGTCGTACGACGGCTCGATCTCGCGGACATCCCGGAGGATTAACAGCTGTCGGGCCGCAGCGCGCTATTCGTGTCGGATTCTTTGTCTCATCCATTCCCGGGCGGCGCCGGGTTTGGGTGGGGGGAGGAATTCGGG
>DAINSL010000018.1:0-39274 GCA_036741335.1 Nocardioides sp.
AGGCCACCGCCGAGCTCAAGGTCCTGGTCAAGGCCCGCGGGTCACGGCTGATGGAGCTTCAAGGTGTCGGACCCGTGGTCGCCGCCCGGACCCTGGCCGACGTCGGCGACATAGCCAGGTTCGCCGACCGCAACAGGTTCGCGTCCTGGACCGGCACCGCACCCCTCGATGCGTCCTCGGGTGAGCAGAACCGGCACCGCCTCTCCCGGGCTGGGAACCGACGGATGAACCACATGATCCACCTCGCCGCGATCAGCCAGATCCGCCTCGACGGCTTCCGACTCCTCAGAAATCGCCCCGCCGCACCCGGACGCCCCCAACTCGTCGTCCAGCGGCCCGCAGCGGACCCCACCTGCCACGTCTGCGGCGACGGACCCCACTCTGTCCTCGCTCGTGGCGACGGCAAGGATCTCCCGACGCGCACCAGGTCTTAGCGAATCCATCTCGACCCGCGCGTTTCTCGATGGGCTGCTATTGCCCGGATCATTCTGGGCGGAATGACTCGTCCGCTCATCGGCTGCTTGTTTCATTGACGCCACGGCCGGTGCCTGGCGAGGCTCGGTCGGGGTGTCCGGGGTTGTCGCTCTCTCATCGGCTGCCCACCTGCGGGTGTGGCTCACTCATGGCCGGCGTGGTCCCGGGCACCGCTGGGCGGGAGTGGCTCAAGAAGGGATTGCTCTGCTCTAAGCAGCGGTGCCCTCCTGACCCGACCACGTCGGACAACAAGGAGGCAATCAATGAGTCAGGACGAGGCGCGGGTCGTGATCGGGATGGACCCGCACAAACGGTCGGTGACGATCGAGGTGATGGGCGTCGACGAGACGGTGCTCGGTGGTGGCCGGTATGGCACCGATGGGGACGGGTTTGCCGTGATGCGGCGTTACGTCAGCCAGTTCGGGAACCGGGTCTGGGCGATCGAGGGCTGTTCCGGGATTGGCCGACATGTGGCCCGGCGGCTCCTCGCGGCCGACGAGGAGGTCGTCGATGTCCCGCCGAAGCTGTCGGCCAAGGTGCGGGTCTTCGCCACCGGGCAGGGCCGCAAGACCGACGCCACCGACGCCCACTCGATTGCCCTGGTCGGGGTCCGGATGGCCGGGCTGCGACCGGTGGTCGCCGACGCGGACCTCGACGTGCTGCGGCTGCTGGCCGACCGGCGCCGCCAGATCGGGGACGAGCACACCCGCAAGGTCTCCCAGCTCCATGCCCTGCTGTTGGAGCTGATCCCAGGCGGTGCGAAGAAGAACCTGTCCGCCGCCCAGGCCAAGAAGCTCCTGGCCGGGGTCCGGCCACGTGACCTGGCCGGCAAGACCCGACGCCGTCTCGCGGCCGAGCTCGCCGTCGACCTGGAACGGCTCTACCTCCGCAAGAAGGCCGCCGACAAGGAACTACGCGAGCTCGTCGCGGCCACCAGGACCGGGCTGCTCGACCTGCACGGCATCGGACCCTCCGGTGCCGCGCGGCTGCTGGTCGAGGTCGGCGACATCACCCGGTTCCCCGACCGCAACCACTTCGCCTCCTGGAACGGCACCGCACCCATCGACGCCTCCTCCGGGGACCACGTCCGGCACCGGCTCTCACGTGGCGGGAACCGCCAGATCAACAAGACCCTGCACATCATGGCCACCGTCCAGCTCCGCAACCCCACCGAGGGCCGCGGCTACTACGACCGCAAGAAAGCCGGCGGCAAGTCCTCCATGGAAGCCATCCGCTGCCTCAAACGCCGACTCTCCGACACCGTCTACCGCACCATGCTCGGCGACATCGCCGCCCACGCCGTCCCGACCACAGCACATCAGGCGGCGGGTCCGGGAGGGCACCGGGGCAACGACTCTGACTCCAGCGCGACCGGCTCACAACCCCAACACCGGCTCTTCGGACAAGCCACTCCGGGACCCGCCACCCAGCAGCCTAAACCCCGACTCCCACAGATGTCTTGACACAGAAGGGAGCCATGAGAGTGCGATGGCGGAGGGCGATTGGGGGGAGTGCAGCACCCTGCTGGGGTGTCTTCAAGTCCCCGATGGTCGGGCGGACCAACGCAGCACGTCTTCGAAGGGATCCACCGTCGCTGAACGGGCCGTTTAGTCCGCAGAGAGTCCGCAAGAAATTCGCCGGCTGCCAACGCTCGGCGACACCGCCAACGGCATAACCGCAGGTCAGCCCACAAGTGCCGGTGACTACCCCCGACGACCGTCCACGCTGGCCCACAAGGAGACCAAGAAGGCTTGAGCGAAGCCAAGCCCTCCTGCCGCAGATAGGGTCCGAGTCGTGTCTCACACGATCGTGACCATGTCTCGCGGCGACGCTCACCACATCGCCGAATGGGTCGATCACCACGCCCGGCTCGGGTTCGATGACTTCCAGGTCGTACTCGATGGCGATGTGGACGACACCGAACGTGTGCTGCGCTCGCTCGACGTACCTGCCCAGGTGACGGTGCATCGTCGGCAGGAGATCGGCGAGTACTACGACGGGTTGCCGCCGGCGGAGCGAAGGCATCGGGTACTCGAGTGGCGGCGAGAGCACGCCGACCAGCTTGCCTCGGGCATCATGCGCGGCTTTGACGCCCTCAGTTGGCGGCAGCACCTGCACTTTCCTGAGGTGCTGGCGCCTTACGCCGAGGGCGCACGAGGACGCGGCTGGCTGACGCTGATCGACGTCGATGAGTTCCTGGTGCTGACCGCCCATTCCTCCATAGGCGCGCTCACGGATGAGGCGACCACCCCGCGGCTGCGGTTCCTCAATTTCAACGTGGACACGAGGGGTCACGACCCCTCCCTCCCCATGCTCGAGCAGCACTCCCTGCGCTGGTCCCGTGAGGACCTTCTCGCCTACCCGGACCCGCAGTGGGCGCGGCGGGTGAAGTCGCTGGTCCGCTACCGCTGCGCACGGCTGACCTGGAACGTGCACAAGGTCAGTCAAGGTCGTCACACTCAGCTCGACCCTGACCTGGCGCGGCTGTTGCACTTCAAGATCCCGGCGCAGCTGGACCTGGGCATTCCCTACACCGTATTCGATCCCGTCCGTCTGCCTCGCTGACGGTGACATCGACCAGCGGACGGAGGGCCGACCAGGCCTCCGTGGGCCAGCCACGGACGTGCACTCGGTGCATTTCATCCAGAGGGGTACGACGACGAATAGGGTGGAGACACGGATCCGCCCACGACCCGAGAGGCACCGAATGGACCTCCCCGCTTCGGAAAGGGCCGACGTCGTCCTGCGCGTGCCCGCCGACGGCGCCTATGTGTCGGTGCTGCGGACGATGACCGCGGGCCTGGCCGCGCGGCTCGACTTCACCGTGGACGACATCGAGGACCTGCGGATCGCGGTGGGCGAGGCCTGCGCGCTGGTCCTGCCCGAGGCGACGCCTGGAGGCGACCTGCAGGCGGAGTTCCGGCTCCTCCCTGGTGCCCTGACCGTCTCGGTGAGCGTGCCGACCGAGGGCTCGCGGGAGCCCGACCAGGAAAGCTTCGCCTGGCAGGTGCTGAGCACGCTGGCCACCTCGACCCACGCCAGCGCCGACGACGGCCGCTACGAGGTCACGTTCATCACCGAGTCCAGCGTCCCCGCGACCGGAGGACGAAAGGGAGCCAGCGGCTGAGATGGCGCTCGACGCGACAGGGGGCTCGGGAGCCCGCGGGTCGGATCCCCGGGTCGAGGGTGCCCGTCGGCGCAACGCACAGCTGTTCGGCGAGCTCCGCGACCGAAGCTCGAGCGAGGCCACGCGGCGGGCCGCCCGGGAGGGCCTGGTCGCCCTGCACCTGCCCCTGGTCGAGCACTGCGCCCGGCGATTCCGCAACCGTGGCGAGCCCTCCGATGATCTCGTCCAGGTCGGCACGATCGGCCTGCTCAAGTCGATCGACCGCTTCGACGTCGACCGCGGCGTCGAGTTTTCGACGTACGCCACCCCCACGATCATCGGCGAGATCAAGAGGTACTTCCGCGACAAGGGGTGGGCGATCCGCGTCCCCCGCCGGCTGCAGGAGCTGAGGATGCACATCGGCACAGCGACCGCGGAGCTGACCCAGACCCTCGGCCGCTCCCCCACCCCGCGCGAGCTCGCGAAGGCCCTCGAGTGCTCCGTGGAGGAGATCGTCGAGGGGATCGAGTCCAGCAACGCCTACTCGACGCTCAGCCTCGACGCGGCCGATGACGGCAGCGAGGAGGGTGGGGTCTCCCTGCTCGACATGATCGGCGTCACCGATGAGGGGCTCGAGCACATCGAGATCCGGGAGTCGATCAAGCCGCTGCTCGAGGCCCTGCCTCGGCGCGAGAAGCGGATCCTGCTGCTCCGCTTCTTCAAGAACAAGACCCAGTCGGAGATCGCCGAGGAGATCGGAGTCAGCCAGATGCACGTCTCGCGGCTGCTCAGCCGGACCCTCGACCAGCTCCGCGCCTCACTCGAGGAGAGCGTCTAGCCGTCGGCCTCGGCCAGCGCGTCGATGCTCGCCGGGTGCAGCAGGCCGGCCAGGACGACGAGGGCGACCAGGGCCAGGCCGATGGCCACCCAGGTGGTCGCGCCGCCGAGGAAGCTCCAGGCCACCCCGAGGAAGATCACCTGGGCCACGATGATCGGGCTCCGGGCCGGGGCCCGCCCCCGGACGACCAGCCAGGCGCAGGCGATGAGGGCGACGCCCAGGATCGCGAAGAAGGCCGCGGTGGTGACGCCCATGGCCGCGCGTTCGGCATGGAGGTTGGTCGCCTCCAGCACGCCGTACACGAGCAGGAGCAGTCCCTGGACCGCCGCCAGGGTCGCCGCCACCACCAGTGGGGGCGGCCGCGGGGTCCGGTCGGCGGCACGCACGACGACAGACTACGGCGCCCGCCGGACCTTCGCCGTGGCGTTCGTGCGGGCTGTGACGAAACTGACCGCCGTCAGGGGTTGTCTCGCAACGGAATCCTTGCCACTGTGGAGAGTGCGCTCGTGAATCAATTCACATCGGCGCGCCCGAATGTTGTTCCCCCTGTGAAAGCGAGTTCTCCCCAGCCATGGATTGGCGTGACCGCTCTGCCTGCCTCGACGAGGACCCGGAGCTGTTCTTCCCTATCGGCAACACCGGCCCGGCCATCCTCCAGATAGAGGAGGCCAAGCAGGTGTGCCGACGCTGTGACGTGCGCGAGCAGTGCCTTGCCTGGGCGCTGGAGGCGGGCCAGGACCACGGCGTCTGGGGTGGGCTGAGCGAGGACGAGCGGCGTGCCCTCAAGCGTCGCAACTCCCGCACCCGGGTGCGCACCGCCTGATCCGGACCGCGGGGCGTCACTCCAGCGGTACGTCGACCACGGCCCTGGCTCCTCCCTCCGGCCGGGCCCGCAGCTCGAGCAGCCCGCCGAGCTCGGACTCCACGAGCGTGCGCACGATCGAGAGTCCGAGGTTCAGCGAACCGTCGGGGTCGAAACCCGCGGGAAGGCCGACGCCGTCGTCGTCCACAGTGACCCGTAGCCGTCCCGCCAGGCGGCGCGGCTCCACCGTGATCGAGCCGCCCAGGGCGTCGCCCGGATAGCCGTGCTCCACGGCGTTCTGCAGCAGCTCGGTCAGCACCATGGCCAGGGCCGTCGCGGACTCGTTGGGCAGGATGCCGAACGACCCCTCTCGGCGTACGACGATCCGGTCCGCGCGCGCTCCGACGTCGGTCACCATCGCCCCCAGCCGGTCCGCGATCTCGTCGAACGCGACCTCGTCGAGCACCTCCTGGCTCAGCGTCTCGTGCACGATCGCGATCGAGCCGACCCGGCGGACCGCCTCCTCCAGCGCCAGCTTGGCCTCCACCGAGTCGATCCGGCGCGCCTGAAGCCGCAGCAACGCCGCGACGGTCTGGAGGTTGTTCTTCACCCGGTGGTGGATCTCGCGGATGGTGGCGTCCTTGGTGACCAGCTCGCGGTCTCGGCGGCGGAGGTCACTGACGTCGCGGAGCAGGACCAGTGCCCCGATGTGCTCACCGGCTGAGCGCAGCGGGATCGCCCGGACGATCAGCGACACCTGGTCGTCGCCGACCTCGGTGTCGCGGTGCACCCGCCCGCCCAGCACGGCGCTCAGGGTCTCCTCGTCGGGACGTCGTCGCGGCGGCACGACCTCGCGGGTGAGCTCGGCCAGGTCGTGGCCGTCGAGGTCACCTGACCAGCCGAGCCGCCGGTAGACCGACAGCGCGTTCGGGCTGGCGTATGTGACGCGTCCGGACGCGTCCACGCGGATGAACCCGTCCCCGACGCGCGGGGAGTCCGCGTGGTCGCTGCGCTCCCCTCCCACCGGCGGGAAGTGGCCCGACGCGATCATCGCGGTCAGCTCCGCGGCACTCTGCAGGTAGGAGAGCTCGAGCCGGCTCGGCGTGCGCACGCCGAGCAGGTTGGTGTTGCGGGCGATCACCGCGATCACGCGCCCGTCCCGAGGGACCGGGATCGTCTCCACGCGCACCGGGACGTCGTCGCGCCACTCGGGGTCGCCCTCGCGGACCAGTCGCGCGTCGGCGTAGGCACGATCGAGCATCGGCCGTCGCCCGAGCGCGACGAAGGTGCCCACGATGTCGTCGACGTACGCCGTGGGGCCGGTCGTGGGACGCATCTGCGCCGCGGCCCAGAACCCCTCGCCCGCGCGGTCCGGCAGCCACAGCACCAGGTCGGCGAACGACAGGTCGGCGATGATCTGCCAGTCGGCCATGAGCAGCTGAAGGACACCGACGTCGTCCTCGTCGAGGTCGGTGTGGCTGCGGACCAGCTCAAGCAGGGACGGCACCGCCCCAGCGTAGGGTGCGCGCAGAGCGCCCGCGCGGGGCCGCAGCGGACCGCGGTCACCTTCGCGACGGGGGTCCGCAACTGGCAGGATGGGCCGCATGTCGACGGCGTACTGGAACCAGGTCCGGTCCGCCGAGATGGCCGTGCCGACGGACCGGCCGCTGCCCGACCTCACCGCCGAGCTGACCACGATGCTGGGCTCCATCGACCCGGTGGAGCGCGACGAGATCGCCTACCCGATCCTCGCCACCTGGGTCGCCGAGGGCGTGTACGACGACCTGCTGTCCGGCCTGGGCGACGGCATGGCCGCGGGGCTCACCCGCGGTATCGGCGAGTCCGGGACGGACACCGTGTTCCGGCGCAGCTTCTCCGCGCGCGTACTGGCCGAGTGCGTGGCCCGCGACAACGCGCGCTCCCTGGTCCCGGGCACGAAGATCCTCGACTGGGGCGACCGGATCACCGGCTGGCTGGTGCGCGAGCGCGACGTCCGGGGCTTCGTCGCCGGGCGCGGCTGGGCCCACGCGCTGGCGCACGGTGCCGACGCTGTGGGTGTCCTCGCCGAGTCGTCGCACTTCGGCCTCAACGAGCTCACCGTGCTCCTCGACGTGGTCGCCGACCGCATCCTCGAGCCCACCCCGGCACCCCTGTCCAGCGGCGAGCCGGACCGGATGGCGCGCGCCGTCATGGCGATCCTGCGCCGCCGGCTCGTCCCCCTGCGGATCATCGAGCCCTGGCTGGCCCGGATCACCGCGGCCGCCACGGCGCGCGTGCCCACGGGCGAGGACCCGTTCCTGACGACCGGCAACCCCGAGGCGTTCCTGCGCGCGCTGCACCTCCAGATCGCCCTGGCGCCGGAGCCGATCGGCGTAAGAGCCGATCTGCTGCTGGCCGTGATGGACGCGCTGCGCACCACCAACACGCCCTACCTCGGCGCTCCCGCGTGACGCATCCCTCACCTCGGTGAGGCGAGTCCGACTGGTGGGTAACCTGCGGTCATGAGCGAACCCCAGCCCGCCATCGACACTCGCGAACTCACCGGTCACGCCGGGGAGCTGGCGGTCCGGGTGGCGCGCGAGTACGGCGTCGAGACCATGTTCACGCTGTCCGGCGCGCACGTCTTCCCGATGTACGACGGAGCGGTCAAGGCCGAGCCGCCGATGCGCATCCTCGACGTACGCCACGAGCAGACCGCCGCGTTCGCGGCCGAGGCGACGGGCAAGCTGACGCGGGTGCCCGGCCTGGCGGTCCTCACCGCAGGCCCGGGCGTCACGAACGGCGTGAGCGCGATCGCGCAGGCGCAGTTCGCGGGTTCGCCGATGGTGGTCGTCGGTGGCCGCGCACCCCAGAACCGCTGGGGCAGCGGCAGCCTGCAGGAGCTGGACCAGCCACCGATCGTCGCGTCGATCACCAAGCTGGCCCGGACCGTCCCCACGGCAGCGGACGTGCTGACCGGCTTCGACGAGGCGTTCCGCGCGGCCGGCTCGGCCCACCGGGGCCCGGTGTTCGTCGACGTGCCCATGGACGAGTTCTTCAGCTCGGCGTCCGGTTCGGTGCCGGACGCGTCGACGACGCGGCACGCGGTCGACACCGACGCCCTCGACCGGATCGCCGGCCTGCTGCGCGCGGCCTCACGCCCGGTGCTGATCATCGGCACCGACGTCTGGGCAGACAGCGCCGAGGCGGCCGCGCTCGCGTTCGTCGAGGCGACCGGCATCCCCACCATCACCAACGGGATGGGCCGCGGCATCATCCCCGGCGGCCACCCCCTGCTGGCGACCAAGGCGCGCGGTGCCGCGCTGAACGGTGCGGACCTCGTCGTGGTCGCCGGTACCCCGCTGGACTTCCGGCTCGGGTACGGCGTGTTCGGCGGCAAGGACGGCGCCGCCCCAGCCCGGGTCGTCCACCTCGCCGACTCCCCCGGCCAGGTGTCGGCCCGTGCCACCCTCGCGGACTCGGCCTCGGGCGACCTGACCACTGTCTTCGACGGCCTGCTGGCCGCGCTCGGCTCGGGCGCCGGCCCCCACCGGACCCCGTGGGTGGAGAGCCTGCAGGGCACGGTTCGCGAGGCCGCCGCCCGCGATGCCGAGCTGCTACGGGCCGAGGCCGACCCGATCCATCCCGCGCGGATCTACGGCGAGCTGCTCCCGCGGCTCGCGGACGACGCGGTGGTGATCGGCGACGGAGGCGACTTCGTCAGCTTCGCCGGCAAGTACGTCGAGCCCCAGCGCCCCGGCGGCTGGCTCGACCCCGGACCCTACGGCTGCCTCGGCGCCGGCCTCGGCTCGGCGATCGCGGCCCGGATCGCGCGGCCGTCCGCGCAGGTCGCGCTCCTGCTCGGCGACGGCGCGGCCGGGTTCTCGCTGATGGACGTCGACACGCTTGTGCGGCACGACCTGCCGGTCGTGATGGTGATGGGCAACAACTCCGCCTGGGCCTTGGAGAAGGGCCCGATGCAGATGCTCTACGGCTACGACGTCGCGGCCGATCTGGCCCAACAGACCAGGTACGACGAGGTGGTCAAGGCCCTGGGCGGAGCGGGTGAGCTGGTCACCGACCCGAAGGAGGTCGGCCCGGCCCTGGACCGCGCGTTCGCCTCGGGCGCGCCGTACCTCGTCAACGTGATCACCGACGTCACCGCGGCGTACCCGCGCAGCACGTTCGGCATCTGACCCATGGACATCCGCCGGGCGACCGCCGACGATCTCGAGGCGGTGGGTCGTCTCACCGTCGCCGCCTACGCGCCGTACCTCGATGCCGCGTCGGACACCGGCTATGTCGAGCACCTGGGCGACTCCGGTCGCCGCAACCGGGAGGCCGATCTGTGGGTCGCGGTGGACGACGACGGCGCCGTCCTCGGCTCGGTGACCTCCTGCCCCGAGGGCTCGCCGTGGCGCGAGCTGGCCGAGCCCGAAGAGGGCGAGTTCCGGATGCTGGCCGTGGACCCTGCGGCCCAGGGGCGCGGAGTCGGCCGGGCCCTGGTGGAGCACGTCGTCGAGGGTTTCCGGGCGGACGGCTCGCGCAGTGTGGTGCTGTGCAGCATGAGCACGATGACCTCGGCGCACCGGGTCTACGAACGCGCGGGCTTCGGCCGAGCCCCCGAGCTGGACTGGTCACCGTTGCCGGGGGTCGACCTGGTCGCCTACCGACTGGACTTCGAGGAGCCACCGCGATGAGTCAGCAGGGCGTCACGACCCTGACGTTCACGGTCACCGACGACGACACGGCCGCCGCGCTGGGCTCGGGCAGCCTGCCGGTGCTCGGTACGCCGCGCCTCCTCGCGTGGTGCGAGGCGGCCACGTGCGCCGCGATCGCCCCCGACCTGGCCCACGGCGAGACGTCGGTCGGCACCCGCGTGGAGATCGAGCACAGCCGCGCGAGCCTCGTGGGCACCCGGATCGCGGTGACGGCGACCCCGGTCTTCAGCGACGGTCGCCTGCGCCGGTTCAGTGTCTCGGCGCGTGAGGAGGAGGGTCGGGTGGTCGGCACCGGTGAGGTCACCCGGGTCGTGGTCGACGCCGAGCGCTTCCTCGAGCGGCTGTGACCTGCGGATTTCGTCCCCCGTCGGCGGGCTGAGACAATGGCGCATCGCCCTTCGGGGCCGACGACCAGGAGGACACCATGGGCAAGACCGGACGCAAGCGCCGCGGCCGCAAGAAGAAGGCCGCGAACCACGGCAAGCGCCCCAACGCCTGAGCGAGGACGGGTCGACCGGACGAAGTCCGTGCGACCCACCGCAGCGAACGCCGCCACGAGCTTGCTCGCAAGGCGCCGAGCCCCCGCCGAAGGGTCGGCCGGGGGCTCGTTGCTGTGCGGGCGCTCAGCTGTCGGTGTAGCGCACCTGGATCTGCTGGATCTGCACCCGGACCCGCTGCCGCAGCGCATCCGGCGCGGTCTCGACGCACGACCGCGCGACCAGCGCCTTGACGGTCCGCTGGAGGTCGTAGTTCTGCAGGCAGGGGGCGCACTCCTCGAGGTGGACTCTGACGTCCGCGACGTCCGCCGCGTCCAGCTCGTTGTCGAGGAAGCAGACGATGC
This sequence comes from Nocardioides sp., assembly GCA_036741335.1. GTDB lineage: Bacteria > Actinomycetota > Actinomycetes > Propionibacteriales > Nocardioidaceae > Nocardioides. Next base: position 10,762 of record DAINSL010000018.1, read on the forward strand.
GCTCCAGGAAGTCCGCGCAGGACTCGTCACTCGTCACGACTTCGACCCTCCTCCGGTGCCGTCGTGCCCGACCGGGAGCAGGTCGCTGCCGCGCGCGTAGTCCGAGAGCATGTCGCGCAGCTGCCGGCGGCCCCGGTGGAGCCGGGACATGACCGTGCCGATCGGCGTACCCATGATCTCCGCGATCTCCTTGTAGGCGAAACCCTCCACATCGGCCAGGTAGACCGCGAGCCGGAACTCCTCTGGGAGCCGCTGCAGGGCGTCCTTCACCTGGGAGTCGGGCAGGTGGTCCAGAGCCTCCATCTCGGCCGACTTCAATCCGGTCGAGGTGTGGGACTCAGCGCGTGCGATCTGCCAGTCCTCGACGTCCTCGGCCATCGACTGCTGCGGCTGCCGCTGCTTCTTGCGGTAGGTGTTGATGAAGGTGTTGGTCAGGATGCGGTAGAGCCAGGCCTTGAGGTTGGTGCCGGGCCGGAACTGGTGGAACGAGCCGTAGGCCTTCGCGAACGTCTCCTGGACGAGGTCCTCGGCGTCGCTCGGGTTGCGGGTCATCCGCATCGCGGCGCCGTACAGCTGGTCCAGGAACGGCAGCGCGTCGCGCTCGAAGCGCGCCGTCCGCTCCTCGTCGGTCTCGGTCGCGAGGTCGACCTCCGTGGGATCGGGGCCTAAAAGTTCGGGGTGGTTTGTCATCGACTCCCACGATACCGGGGGCTGCGAACGATCCATCAGGGCAAGCACGTCAATCTCAACAGCACCGATCGCTCAGGGATTCCCGGCGACCTCACGCACGATCCACTCGAGGGTCGCCTCCACCACGAGGGCCAGCACGTCGGCCTGGCTCAGCGGGCCTCGCGCGGGCACCTTGAAGCCGTGGTCGGCGGCGGGTACGACGACCAGCTCGATCGAGTCGGGGAACTCCTCGGGGCCGCCCATCGGGTCGCGTTCGCCCTGGACGACCAGGGTGGGTACGCCGGCGGCCTCGAGCTCGCCGAGCCGCGACGACCCGGGCCGACCCGGCGGGTGGAGCGGGAAGGCCAGGGCCAGGCAGCCCGCCGCTCCGAGCCGGGAAGCACAGCGCGCCGCCGACCTCGCCCCCGCCGACCGGCCACCGACCACGAGCGGCGATCGCGGGTGCAGGTGCGCGACCGCCGCGACCAGGCCGACGTCGAGCGTGGCCGGGGCGGTCGCGATCCTGCGGCCCGCCACCCGCCACGGCTGCTCGAACAGGGCGACCGTGACGCCCTGCCGCGGAAGGTCGGCGGCCAGGACGGCCAGGTCGCGGGCCTCGATCCCGTTGCCGGCGCCGTGGCTGAGCACCAGGGTGGCGACCCGGCGCCGCGCGCGGTGCACGACCAGCCGCCCCTCGCCGTACGGCGTCGCAACCGGCTGGACGGCCGGCTCGACGCTCACCGAGGACTCATTCGGGGACGTCCTCCGCCGGGATCGGGACGACGAGGTCGGGACCGTTGTTGCGCATGTTGTTGACGTCGCGCGAGACCGGGAACGCCTCGAGCCGCCCGGGTGCGGCCGGGACCAGCAGCGAGAGCAGGTCGTCGCGGCCCGAGACGGTCGGGTCGAGCCAGGCCGGCCACCGGTCCGGCTCGACCATCAGCGGCATCCGGTCGTGGATGTGTCCGACGGCGTCCTCGGCCTGCGTGGTCAGCACGGTGCAGGTCCAGCGGAAGCGGTCGGGGTCGTCCTCCTCGCGGGTCGGGTCGCGCCAGATCTCGTAGAGGCCGGCCATGGCCAGCACCCCATCGTCCCGGGGATGTATGAAGAACGGCTGCTTGAGCGGCTTGCCTGCCGTGGTCTTCTGCTGCGTGGGGTACCACTCGAAGTAGCCGTCGGCGGGGAGCAGGCAGCGTCGGCTGGCGAAGGCGCGCTTGTATGCAGGCTTCTCGGCCACGGTCTCCATCCGGGCGTTGATCATCCGGTTGCCGATCGAGGGGTCCTTGGCCCACGACGGCACCAGGCCCCAGGTCAGGACGCGCAGCTGGCGCTCGGGCGGCTCGCCGTCCGAGGTTGCTTCCTTCGAGGGGCTCCGCTCCATGACGGCGTACACCGGCTTGGTCGGGGCGACGTTGTAGTCGGGCGCGAGGGCCTCATCGACCTTGTTCGTCCGGATCTCGAACTCCTCGACGAGATCCTCGGGCTTGCGGCTGGATGCGTAGCGCCCACACATGGCGCCAGCGTAGGCCCTGGTCCCGACGGCCTCGACCGACGGAACGGGGCAGCGTCAGGAGGTCTGGTCGCGCGAGAGCTCGTCGAGCAGGCTGGCCACGGACTCGTTCGAGGACGGCAGGCTCTCGACCCAGATCCGCACCCCGCAGTGACCGAGCTCCCCGACCTCGAGCAGGCGACGCATCAGGGCGGTCCGTCGACTGAGACCTTCGTTGCGGGGGGCCAGCACCACGATCCGGCGCGGACCGATCCGGCAGATGGTCTCCGCACCGGCGAAGACCGAGCGCACGGACTCGCCGATGCGTGACATGCGCAGGTCGGCACCGAACACCTCGTCGGTGAGACCGGCGAGACGGGGAGACGAGGCTTCCACCACCACCAGGGCGTAGCGCTCGCGGAGGGCCGGCCCACGGGCGTCCCCCCGGTACAGCTCCATGAGCCGGCCCCGCAGGTGGGCCATGCTGGCCAGTCCGGTGAGCGGGTCGGCGCAGGACAGCTGATGCAGGTACCCGAGGGTCGACTCACTCCATCCCAGCGCCAGTGCGCACGCATCGGTGTATGCCGGCTCGGCGCCGAGCACGAGTTCGTACGTCGTACGCAGATCTGCCAGTGTCTCCGCGAGGGAGACCCCCTGGCTGCTCAGCATCCTTCCCACCACTTCGCAGGCATCGGTGGCGCTCCGGCCGCCGGCCAAGGCTTCGCCCACTGCCTCGAAAGACGGTGGCAGCGTGACCCGCACCTGCTCTGTCAGCGCCGATGACACGGAGTTGGAGGGAGGCGCGTTCAAGACCTTGTCCCGGAATGTCCAGAACCCCATGACGCCTCCCTCCTACCTCCGTGCAGCGCTCTCCGGTGAATGGGACGGAGCTCCTCTGCGTGCATGATGCCGTTTTCCCCGCCAAATCTTCACCAGACGCTCATACTGACGTCACAGGAGCCGATCCCGAGCGTTGGAGAAGTGTGACCACGTCGCTGTCCCGCGTCGAAGGCCCCGGTGACGCCGAGCTCATCTCAGCGGTCCGGGGCGGAGACGTCGACGCTTATGGCGAGCTGTTCGCGCGCCACGTCGACTCCGCACGCCGGCTGGCTCGCCAGATCGCGGGCGCCGCCGACGCCGACGACCTGGTCTCCGACGCCTTCACCAAGGTGCTGGTGGTGCTGCAGCGCGGTGGCGGGCCGGACCTGGCCTTCCGGGCCTACCTGCTGACCGCTGTACGCCGTCTGCACGTGGACCGTCTGCGCTCCGGTGCTCGCCTGCGCCCCGTCGGTGACCTCACGCCGTTCGACCCCGGCCTGCCCTTCCACGACACCGCCGTCGAGGGGTTCGAGAACGCAGCCGCCGCGCGCGCGTTCGCCACCCTGCCCGAGCGCTGGCAGATGGTGCTGTGGCACACCGAGGTCGAGCAGCAGAAGCCGGCCGACATCGCTCCACTCCTCGGCATGAGCGCCAACTCCGTCTCGGCACTGGCCTACCGGGCCCGGGAGGGCCTGCGCCAGGCATTCCTCAGCCAGCACGCCGCCGATCCCGACGACGTCGACTGCGCGTGGACGCGCGACCACCTCGGCGCCTACATCCGCGGTGGTCTGTCGCGGCGCGACGCGGCCAAGGTCGACGACCACATCGAAGGCTGCCGGGCCTGTACGGCGGTCTACCTCGAGCTCACCGAGGTCAACTCCGGCCTGGCGGCGCTGCTCGCCCCCCTGCTCCTGGGCACGGCTGGGCTCGGCTACCTCTCCTCGGGCGGCGGGTCCGGTGCGTCCGCGGGCCTCACCGCCGCCAAGACCTGGCTCGGCGCGCACGCGTCGCTCTCCGCCGTCGGCGGAGTCGCACTCACCGCCACCGCGTGCATCGCGGTCTACGCCGCCAGCCAGCTCGGCGGGCACCCGGCCACGCCGCAGGGCAACCCGCCGGTCCACGCCGCCTCGTCACACACGGCCGGGGGCTCGAACTCACCTGGGTCGGGTCACCACCACCACGCCAAGGGCCACCATCACGGCGATGGGCCCGGCCGCAACGGCGGCGCGCCCTCGTCCCGCGACACCACACCGGTCCGAGGCCCGAGCACCCCTGCCTCGGGCCCGACCAGCGTTCCGACGTCCGGCCCCACCTCCGGCCCCACGTCGGCGCCGACGAGCGAGCCGACGTCCGAGCCCACGTCCGAACCGACCTCCCAGCCGACGAATCCGCCCGGGCTCACGTTCACCTCGACGCCACCGACCGGCCCGGCCATCGGCAGCACCTACGAGGTGAGCGTCTCTGGCGGCTCCGGCAAGCCGATCACCATCTCGGTGGACCCGGCCACGACCCATGCTGCGTGTGCCATGTCGGGTCCATCCACGGTGACCTTCGAGCACGCCGGCACCTGCGTCCTCGCCGCCCAGGAGTCCGACGCCCGGGCCGCCCTCGCCGGCAAGAGCACCGCCACGCAGACGATCGTCGTGCCGCAGACCCAGCAGACCGTGACCATCGACTCCTCCGCCCCGGTCGACCCGAGGGTTGACGGGAGCTACGACGTCGTGGCCTCGAGCAGCTCGGGCCGCCCGGTCACGCTCTCGGTCGACGCCACCAACGACGCGTGCACCCTCACCGGCTCCACGGTCTCGTTCAACCACGCAGACACCTGCACGGTCACCGCCACCCAGGAGGGGGACGCGGACCTCGCCGCCGCGACCGACTCCCAGACCCTGACCGTGGGCCGCGCCGCCCAGTCGATCACGCTCGTCCCCGACGCGCCCTCGACGGGTCGGGTCGGCGAGAGCTACGACTTCACGGCCTCAGGTGGCGCCTCCGGCAACGAGGTCCTGGTGACCACGACGAACGCCGATGTGTGCAGCGTCGTGGGCTCGAGCGTTGCCTTCCTGAACCCTGGCACCTGCGTCATCCACGCAGATCAGGCCGGGAGTGCCGACTACCAGGACGCGCCGACCGTCGCCGCGAGCGTGAACGTCGTAGCGCCGGTGAACGCCGATCTCGCGGTGACCGCCGCCACGAGTGTCGACATCGACGGCCTGTCGGGCGTCACGGCCACCGTGACCGGCCTCCCCGACGACGCCACCGCGACGCTGACGGCCTCGGCGAACGGCAATGAGGCGTTCCATCCGGACGGTGTGCCCGCGGACGTGTGCTCGAGCGAGACCTCCACGGTGTGGACCTGCACCGTGACGCCCGATCTGACCTCGTTCACCTTCGCGGTCAACGCCCAGCAGGGTCGCGACCTGACCTTCGTGATCGAGCCCGACCCTCCGCTGACCGACACCCAGCAGGGCAACAACGTGTTCCATCTGTCCCTGGGCGGGTGAAAGCGCGGCGATCGGGTAAGAAGTACCCATGACCGTCATCAGACTCATCGCCCGGCCGATGCTCGCCTCCGTCTTCTTCGTCGGCGCGACCAACGCCCTCAAGAACGCGCCGAAGCTGGCGCCGAAGGCGGCCCGGGTGACCGAGAAGGTGGTTCCGTTCGCTCAGCGGATGGCCCCCAGTGCGCCGATCCCGACCGACCCGGTGACGATCGTGCGGATCAACGCCGGCGTGCAGATCGCCGCGGCGGCCGCGCTCGCGACCGGGCACTTCCCGCGCCTGTCGTCCACCGTGCTCGCTGCCTCGCTCCTGCCGACGACGGTGGCCGGCCACGCGTTCTGGCGGGAGAGCGATCCCGCGACCAAGGCGACCCAGCGGCTCAACTTCTTCAAGGGCATGTCGCTCGTCGGCGGCCTCCTCATCGCCGGGGTCGACACCGATGGCAAGCCGGGCGTCGCGTGGCGTGCCCGTCGCGCGGCCGCGGACGTGCGCCGCGAGGCCAAGCAGCTGGCGCGCAACGCGCGAGCCGAGGCCCGGCTGGCCAAGGCGCAGCTGACCTGATCGCGGCCCGCCCGGGGCTCGGTACGCTGCGCCGGTGACGAACGCGGTAGTGAACGACGACCCCTGGGCGGCACCGCACGCCCGTGGTCCCGTCCACGCGGAGCTGTCACTGCCGGGCAGCAAGTCGCTGACGAACCGGGCGCTGGTGCTGGCGAGCCTCGCCGACGCGCCGAGCGTCGTACGCCGGGCCCTGCGTTCGCGGGACACCGCGCTGATGGCGGGGGCGCTCGCCGCGCTCGGTGCCGACATCGACTCCTCGGGTGACGACTGGACCGTGGCCCCGGGTTCGCTCTCCGGGAACGCGCGGGTCGACTGCGGGCTCGCCGGCACCGTGACCCGCTTCGTCCCGCCCGTCGCGGGCCTGGCGCGGGGCACCGTTGAGTTCGACGGCGACCTCCAGATGCGGACCCGCCCGGTCGGAGAGGTCCTGACCGCGCTGCGCGGCCTCGGGATGCGGATCGACGGCGAGCGTTTGCCGTTCGTGGTGCACGGCAAGGGAGCCGTGACCGGTGGCCGGGTCGTCCTGGACGCGTCGGGGTCGAGCCAGTTCGTCTCGGCCCTGCTGCTGGCCGGAGCCCGCTTCGACCTGGGCGTGGACCTGATCCACGACGGGAAGCCGGTCCCGTCGCAGCCGCACATCGACATGACGGTCGCGATGCTGCGCATGCATGGCGTCGATGTGGACGACGACGAGCCGCATCGGTGGCGGGTGGCGCCCGGGCCGGTGCACGCGGTCGACCACACGATCGAGCCCGATCTCTCCAACGCCGCGCCCTTCCTGGCGCTGGCCGCGACGACCGGTGGGACGGTCACGGTTCGCGACTGGCCGGCCGAGACCACCCAGCCGGGCGACGCGCTGCGCGACCTCCTCGACCGGATGGGGTGCTCGGTCGAGCTGTCCGCCCGGGGGCTCACGGTGACCGGGGGTAGAGACATCGCCGGCCTCGACGTCGACCTGCACGACATCGGCGAGCTCACGCCGGTCGTCGCCGCGCTGTGTGCGCTGGCCGGGGGCCCGTCGTACCTGCGCGGGATCGCCCACATCCGCGGCCACGAGACCGACCGCCTGGCCGCGCTCGCCGCCGAGCTGCGCGGCCTCGGGGCCGACGTCACCGAGCACGAGGACGGTCTCGAGCTCCGACCGACCCGGCTGCACGGCGGCCTGTTCCACAGCTACGCCGATCACCGGATGGCGCACGCCGGGGCGGTCCTCGGATCGGCCGTGGCCGGCGTCCTGGTCGACGACGTGGACGCCACCTCGAAGACCTTCCCCGAGTTCGCGCGGGTGTGGGCCGACGTGCTGGACGCATCGTGAGCGGGCGCTACTACGAGCACGACCAGGAGCACTACGAGCGGCCGCGCCGCCACACCCGCCCGCGTACCAAGGAACGCCCGAGCTACGACGATGCCGTCGAAGGGGTGGTGACCACGGTCGACCGGGGCCGGTTCACGCTGCTCGTGGACGGCGTCGTCGTCCTGGCCATCAAGGCGCGGCCGCTGGGCCGCAAGGGCGTCGTCGTCGGCGACCGGGCACGCGTGGTCGGAGACGTGAGCGGGGCCGAGGGGGCGCTGGCCCGGATCGTCGAGGTCCAGGAGCGGACCACGGTCCTGCGCCGTACGGCGGACGACGACGACCCGGTCGAGCGGGTGGTCGTGGCCAACGCCGACCAGCTCGTGGTCGTGACCTCCCTGGCCGACCCGGAGCCGCGTCCCCGGCTGATCGACCGGGCGCTGGTCGCGGCGTTCGACGCGCACATGAAGCCGCTGCTGTGCCTGACCAAGGCCGACCTCGCCGACCCGGAGACCCTGCTGGTGACGTACCGCTCGCTCGGTGTGCCGTGGGTGGTCACGCAGCGCGGCGGAGACCTCACCGAGCTCCTCGAGGCGCTGCGCGACCGGACCAGCGTGCTGATCGGGCACAGCGGCGTCGGCAAGTCGACGCTGGTCAACGCCCTGGTCCCGGAGGCCCGGCGCGACGTGGGGGTGGTGAACGCGGTCACCGGACGCGGGCGCCACACGTCGACCTCGGCGCTGATGCTGGCCCTGCCCGACAACGCGGGCTGGATCATCGACACCCCCGGGATCAGGTCGTTCGGGCTCGCCCATGTGCGCCCGGAGGACCTGATCGAGGCGTTCCCCGACCTCGACGAGATGACCGAGGACTGCCCGCGCGGCTGTACTCACGGCGCGGACGAGCCGGAGTGCGGACTGGACGAGGCGGTAGCGCGTGGCGACGCCGACCCGGTGCGGGTCGAGTCGTTCCGGCGGCTGTTGGTCGCGAGGTCCGAGCCGGTCTACTGAGTCACTGGCCCCAGATGGCGCGCGCGCCCGAGTCGCCGGTCAGGAACGCCATCACCAAGATCGCTCCGGCAACTACCACTAGCAGGACCTGAAGGCCGATCCCCACGACCCGCGTAGCGGGCTCGCGGGCGCCGCCGCCCGACGCGAGCGCCGAAGGCCCACCGAGAAGCCAGGCGCTGAGCCCCACCGGCACGAGGAAGGCAACCATCACCAGCTCCAAGAGCCTGCCCCGGTGCATATGGGTCTGAACCAGGGGACGGAGCTCGGGACGAGCGTTAAGCAACGAATGCCCTGATTGCACGGCGATCACGCCCGCGACGGCCGCGATCATGGCCGATGCCACCAGCGGCCAACGCAGCCACCAGCGCCAGCGCGGCATCACGGCGTACAGGATCGCGGCGAGGGCGGCGAGTGGGGCGAAGACCACGACGACGTGGACGATGAGCGGGTGCAGGGGCAGGCCGTTGAAGGTCATGGATGAACGATAAACCGCAGCTCTGGGAATAGCCTGATGCCATGTCGCCTGCAGCGTCGGACTTCACCGACGACCTCCGCCTCGCCCATGTGCTCGCCGACGACGCGGACTCGCTGACCACCACACGGTTCAAGGCGCTCGACCTGCACGTGATGAGCAAGCCCGACCTGACCCCCGTCACCGACGCGGACGAGTCGGTGGAGGAGTCGATCCGGCGCACCCTCTCGCGAGTGCGGTCGCGCGACGCCGTGGTCGGCGAGGAGCACGGCAGCACCGGCCACAGCCAGCGGCGGTGGGTGATCGACCCGATCGACGGGACCAAGAACTTCGTGCGCGGCGTGCCGGTGTGGGCGACCCTGATCGCGCTGGTCGTCGAGGACGAGGTCGTGCTCTCGGTGGTCTCCGCCCCGCAGCTGCAGCGGCGCTGGTGGGCGTCGGTCCGCAACGGCGCCTGGACCGGTCGGTCGCTGCTCAAGGCGACCCGCTGCCAGGTGTCCGACGTACGCCGGCTGGAGGACGCGTCCCTCGCCTACTCGTCGCTGCACGGCTGGGAGGAGCGCGACCGACTGGAGGACTTCCTGTCCCTGATGCGGCGCTGCTGGCGTACCCGCGCGTACGGCGACTTCTGGTCCTACATGCTGATCGCCGAGGGGGCCGTCGACCTGGCAGCCGAGCCGGAGCTCGAGCTCTACGACATGGCCGCCCTCGACATCATCGTGCGCGAGGCCGGCGGCCGTTTCACGTCCCTGGACGGCACCGACGGACCCTTCGGCGGCAACGCACTCGCCTCGAACGGTCACCTCCACGAGGCGGCCCTGTCCTTCCTCGGCGCTCTCCCCGACGGCGACGACGACCCGGACTCGCCGCGCCGCGGACCCGGTTCGGTCCATGACCTCATGTCGCACCGGACCCGCGGAGAGGACTAGCCTTCAACGAACGACCTAGCGTGAGGAGTGATGATGCGCATCGGCGACATACTCACGAGCAAGTCCATCGACCAGGTGATCACGATCAGGCCCGACGCCACCGTGCGTGAGCTGCTCCGCCTGCTTGCCGAGCACAACATCGGCGCCGTCGTGGTCAGCACGGACGGCGAAGGGGTCGACGGCATCGTCAGCGAGCGCGACATCGTGCGCCGACTCGCCGACAGCGACTCGGTCCTGGACGGAGCTGTGAGCTCGATCATGACCAGCGACGTCCAGACCTGTGAGCCGGACGTGCCGGTGGACGACCTCCGGCAGCTGATGACCGAGCGCCGGATCCGGCACGTCCCGGTCGTCAGCAACGGCAAGCTCACCGGGATCATCAGCATCGGCGATGTCGTGAAGTCGTCCATCGGACAGCTGGAGTTCGAGCGCGACCAGCTCGACAGCTACGTCCACCAGACCTGAGCTCGGGCGCTACGCCGGCCCGGGGCTGGTGACCAGTCGCCGGTCGGACAGCAGCCGCCTCCACGCGGCCAGCCGGTCTCCGACACCGGCCAGCACGACGTAGGCTCCACTCGACGCCGGCCGAGAGGATCCCCGAGATGGACAAGCCCGAGATCGACTTCCCCGACTTCGCCCCGCCGTCCGACCTGGAGATCACCGACCTGATCGACGGTGACGGCGAGGAAGCGACCGCCGGCTCCACGGTCAAGGTCCACTACGTCGGGGTCGCGCACTCGACCGGCGAGGAGTTCGACGCGTCGTACAACCGGGGCGAGCCGCTGCAGTTCCGGCTCGGCGTGGGTCAGGTCATCTCCGGCTGGGACACCGGCGTGCAGGGCATGAAGGTCGGCGGTCGACGCCAGCTCGTCATCCCGCCGCACCTGGGGTACGGCGACCGCGGCGCGGGCGGGGTGATCAAGCCGGGCGAGACCCTGATCTTCGTGTGTGACCTGGTCGAGGTGAGCTGACGGGTCGGGCCGGGAGGCGGTGGGCGACGTGACGCGCGTGGTCCCGATCCGGGACCAGGGCATCCGGCTGGGCCAGTTCCTCAAGCTCGCCGACCTGGTGGACCAGGGCGCGGACGCCAAGCCCCTGCTCGCCAGCGGCGAGGTCAGCGTGAACGGCGAGGTGGAGACCCGGCGCGGTCGTCAGCTCGTCAAGGGTGACGTCGTGACGCTCGGGGGCACCGACGCGCAGGTGGGCTAGGTCCGATCAGCCGACGAGGATCGCGACGGTGTGGATCAGCACGCCGACCAGACCGCCGACGATCGTGCCGTTGATCCGGATGAACTGCAGGTCGCGCCCCACGTGCAGCTCGATCCGACGGGCCGCCTCGCGGCCGTCCCAGCGCTCGATGGTGTGGGTGATCACGGCCGTGAGCTCCGCGCCGTACCGCTCGACCACGAAGACGGCCACGTCCGCCGCGGTGCCGTCCAGTCGCGTGCGCAACGCCTCGTCGTCGCGGAGCCGGGTCGCGAAGTCGCTGAGCTCGCGCACCAACCGGCCGCGGACCGCCCCTTCCGGGTCCACCAGCGACGACTGGAGCGCCCGGCGCAGGGCGTTCCACAGGGCGATGCTCGACTCCACCACCTGGGGATGCTCGAGCAGCCGCACCTTCAGTCGCTCGGTGCGCTCCTGCGTCTCGGGGTCGACCAGCAGGTCGTGCGCCAGCCCGACCAGCATCGAGTCGAGTGCCTGACGAGCCGGGTGCGCGGTGTTGTCGCGGATCTCGGCCAGCCAGTCGACCAGCTCGGCGTGGACTCGCCGGGTGACCGCGTCGTTCAGCCGGGTCGGAGCCCACCACGGTGCCCGCTCCCCGAGCACCTCGGCAAATGTGTCCGGGTGCTCGACCATCCAGCCGTGCAGCTCGTCGAGGGTCAGGTCGACCAGTCCCTGGTGAAGGTCGTCGCGCACCACCTCGGCCAGGAGTCCCCCGATCAGGGGCGAGATCGGCTCCTCGCGGAAGCGCGGCACCAGCGCCTCGGTCACGAAGTCGGCGACGTGGTCGTCTCGCACCTTGCCCAGGGCGATCGCGAACACCTCGGATGCCTCGTCAACGACACGGCGGGCGTTCTCCGCCTCGGCCAGCCAGCGCCCGATGCGCAACGAGATGGTCGCCGACGACACCCGCTCGCGGATGATGCCCTCCTGCAGGAAGTTCTCACCGACGAACTCCTCGAGGCCGCGACCCAGATCGTCCTTGCGGCGCGGGATCAGGGCGGTGTGCGGGATCGGCAGCCCGAGCGGCTGCTTGAAGAGGGCGGTCACCGCGAACCAGTCGGCGATCGCACCGACCATCGAGGCCTCGGCGCCCGCGTTGACGAAGCCGAGGAACCCGTCCTGTCCGAGGGTCGCCAGGTAGACCACCGCCGCGAGGGCGAGGAGCGAGACCGCCAGCGTCCGCATCCGCCGTAGCGCGCGTCGGCGGCGCTCGTCGGCCTCGGGATCGGGGGTGATCATCGCGATCGGGCCCGACGCGGTGTCGGGGCCGGCGGCGGGACTGGTGGCGGGGCTCGTGGTCATCGGGCTCGATTGTCGCCCATCCGGTCACGCCCGGGCGCGACCGGCGTACGCCGAATGCCACAATGCCGCCCATGACCGCTCCTCGCACCGTCATCACCTTCGGCACGTTCGACGTGTTCCACGTCGGGCACCTGCGGGTGCTCGAGCGCGCCGCGGCGCTCGGCGACCGACTGGTCGTGGGTGTCTCGGCCGACGCGCTCAACCTGCGTAAGAAGGGGCGCGAGCCCGTCTTCAGCCAGTCCGAGCGGATGGCCATCGTCGGCGCGTTGAAGAAGGTCGACGAGGTCTTCGTCGAGGAGAGCCTGGAGCTGAAGCGCGCCTACATCGAGCAGTACGCCGCCGACGTCCTGGTGATGGGTGACGACTGGGAGGGCAAGTTCGACGAGTTCCGCGACGTGTGCGAGGTGGTCTACCTGCCGCGGACCCCGGCGATCTCGACCACGGCCCTGATCGAGAAGATCTCCGACTCCGGCTGAGGTGTCACGCCGCTCACCGTGACAATTCCGAGACAAGTCCGTTATCGGTTCGATATCCGTGACCGTTTCGTGACCATTTCGATATCGATATAAATTTGTTATTGCCTCGATACGTCGCGGCGCGGGACAACACCAGCGAGGACATCAACGTCCGCTCCGCGGGCTGGTGCTCCGACTGGCTGTCCGGCTCGACCTGGATGCCGACGAATTACGGGTCGACCAACCCGGACACGACACACTCGCTCGGAACCAACTACGAGGCGTTCTCCAACAAGTCGGTGGACGCCCAGATGGCTGTCATCCAGCGGATGCCGCTAGAGAAGCAGGCCGACGCGTGGAACAGCCTCGACAAGGAAATTGCTACCAAGTACTTCCCGCTGTTCACCACCTACTACACCGGTGTCGCCCAGGCCCACGGATCGAAGATCCAGGGCGACTACGACGACAACACGCTGGGGATGCCGACCTGGAAGGACATCTGGATCTCCCAGTAGTTCCGACGGCCGGGTAAACCGGTCCCGTTAAACCCGCTCTGGGTGGTGGGGCGCGAATTAACCGAGCGCGCCCCACCACCGCTTTTCAGCGTCTCGAAATAGTGAAACGCCCGAGGAAATCCGGGGACCCGGCACCGCGCCGCTTGATGGCCCCGGTATCGTGCTCTCGACTCGGGACGCACACGTCGCGTCAGCGCGCCCCCGCGGCCCCTTCGGCGGCCACCACCTCGACAGGAGCACGATGACCGGGTTCATCGTCCGGCGACTTCTCACGTCGGTCCTCGTGGTCATCTTGACCTCGATCTTCGTGTTCGTGCTGTTCTTCAAGGGGCTCGGCGACAGTCCCGCGGTCAACTACTGCGAGAAGCTCGCGGCGGGCAGGTGCACGACCGAGAAGCTCGACTCGATCAAGCACCAGATGGGCTTCGACAAATCCGTGGCCTACAACTACGGCCAGTGGGCCAAGGGTATCTTCGTCGGCCGTCACAACGTCTACGTCGACGGCAAGCTCTACGACTGCCCGGCTCCGTGCCTGGGCATCTCGATCACCACCGGCAACACCGTCTGGAACGACCTGAAGCAGAAGTACCCCGCCACCATCACCCTGGCGGTGGGCGGCGCCACGATGTACCTGGTCCTCGGGGTGCTGATCGGTGCCTTCGCGGCCCGATGGCGCGGCAGCACCCTCGACCGGCTCCTGGTCGGCAGCTCCCTGGTGGTCTCGGCGATCCCCGACTACCTGATCTTCCTGCTGGCCTGGATCTACCTCTCCCTCCAGCTGCGCATCTTCCCCAACACCGGCTACGTCTCGCCGTTCCATGACCCCGTCAAGACGGTCACCTGGATGGCGCTCCCCTGGCTGGCGATCGGCCTGACCAACTGCAGCGACTACGCCCGTTACACGCGGGGCCAGATGGTCGAGACCCTCAACGAGGACTACATCCGCACCGCGATGTCCAAGGGGGTGAAGACCAACCGGGTGCTGTTCAAACACGCGCTGCGGGCGGCGATCGTCCCGGTGATCACCATCTTCGGTCTCGACTTCGCCACCCTGCTCTCCGGCACCATCTTCGCCGAGAGCATCTTCGGGATCGACGGGATCGGCAACTGGGGCCTGACCGCCCTCTCGACGCCGATCGACCTGCAGGTGATCAGCGCCACCGTGCTGGTGGCGGCGGTCCTGATCGTGATCGCCAACCTGCTCGTCGACGTGCTCTACGGCTTCCTCGATCCGCGCGTCACCGTCGCCTGAAGAGCGGTGTCGACACCTGCCGGTGACCGTACCGAGACCCGACCGTGACCGCACTGTCGGTGGGCGTGGCTATCGTGGACAGGACTCGTTGACCGACTCGATCCGGACGTCTGCCCACAGTGAGGTGCCTGCAGATGACGACCACCCGCCACAACCCGCTCGAGCTCCTGGACCGCTACGGCCAGGTCCGCGCGGACACCGAGGCGCTGGCCGCCCCGCTGTCCCCGGAGGACCAGACGGTCCAGTCGATGCCCGACGTGTCACCGACCAAGTGGCACCGCGCCCACGTCACCTGGTTCTTCGAGACCTTCGTGCTGTCGGAGAACGAGCCCGACTTCGAGCCGTACCAGGACACCTACTGGTTCCTCTTCAACAGCTACTACGAGGCCGTCGGTCCACGCTACGCGCGGGCCGAGCGCGGCGTGATCAGCCGGCCGGGTGCCCACGACGTCGGTCTCTACCGGCGCCATGTCGACGACCGGATGCGCGACCTGCTGGACCGACTGGACGAGGGCGCGCTGGGCAAGGTCGCCGACACGATCGAGCTCGGCTTCCACCACGAGCAGCAGCACCAGGAGCTGCTGCTGATGGACATCAAGCACGTGCTCTCGCTCAATCCCCTGCGGCCGGCCTATGCCGGTTCGCAGAGCGCGACCACGTCTCCCGGCGCGCTCGGGTGGGTGGACGTCGAGGGAGGCCTGGTCGAGATCGGTCACGACGGAGACGGGTTCAGCTTCGACAACGAGCTCCCCCGCCACCAGCAGTGGCTGGAGCCCTATCGGCTCGGCGACCGGCTGATCACCAACGGCGAATGGCTGGGGTTCATCGCCGACGGAGGCTACCGACGCCACGAGCTGTGGCTCTCCGACGGGTGGGCCCGGGTGACTGCGGAGGGGTGGAGGGCGCCGTTCTACTGGTTCGAGAGCGACGGCCAGTGGTTCGAGCACAGTCTGAACGGCACATGGCCGCTCAACCCCGGGCTGCCGGTGGGGCACGTCAGCTTCTACGAGGCCGAGGCCTTCGCCACCTGGGCGGGGAAGCGGTTGCCCACCGAGGCGGAGTGGGAGCATGCCGCACGGCTGACCCTCGACGGTTCGCCCGATGCGCAGGGCAACCTCGCGGACGCCACCTCCTTCCATCCGCGCGCGGCCGGCCCGGCCACCGGAGGGTTGCGGCAGATGTACGGCGACTGCTGGGAGTGGACGTCGTCGGCCTACCACGCCTACCCCGGCTTCCACCCCGCCGAGGGCGCGATCGGCGAATACAACGGCAAGTTCATGTCCAACCAGATGGTCCTGCGAGGCGGCTGCGCGTTCACCCCGTCGGGTCATGCACGCGCGTCGTACCGCAACTTCTTCCCGCACGGCGCCCGCTGGGCGCTCTCCGGGGTGCGCCTCGCTGAAGGGCGGACGGCCCCGTGAGGCGCACCAAGGTCTCGGTGCTGCTCGAGCCCGGGTCCGCCAGCGCGTCCCTGATCGACGACGTACGCCGTGGGTTGGGGTCCCAGCCCCGGACCCTGCCGCCGAAGTGGCTCTACGACGACGAGGGCTCGCGGCTCTTCGACGAGATCACCCGGCTCCCGGCGTACTACCCGACCGAGGCCGAGCGGTCGATCCTGGCCGCGGCCGCGACCGAGATCGTCGAGCGCTGCGACGCGACCACCCTGGTGGAGCTCGGCAGCGGCACCAGCGACAAGACACGGCTGCTGCTCGACGCCTTCACCGCCACCGGACAGCTGGCCCGGTTCGTGCCGGTCGACGTCTCCGAGGGGATCCTCCGCGAGGCGGCCGGGCAGCTGGCCGCGACCTATACGGGGGTTGTCATCGAGGCGATCGTCGGTGACTTCACCCTGCACCTGAGCCACCTCCCCCGCGACGACCGCAAGCTGGTCGCGTTCCTGGGCGGCACCATCGGCAACCTCTACGTCGAGGAGCGCAGCGCGTTCCTCTGGGTGCTGGCCGACTCGCTCGAGCCCGGCGACTGGCTGCTCCTCGGCACCGACCTGGTGAAGTCGGCCGACCGCCTGATCGCGGCGTACGACGACGAGGCCGGCCTCACCGACCGCTTCGTCCGCAACGGCCTGCGGGTGCTCAACCGCGACCTCGGCGCCGACTTCGACGTCGACGCGTTCACCTACGTGCCGTTCTGGGACCCGCTCATGCACCGGATGGACCTCCGGCTGCGGGCCGAGATGCCGCAGCACGTGACCATCCCCGGCGCCGGCGTCGAGTTCGACCTGGCCAGCGGCGAGGAGATCCGGATGGAGATCTCCACGAAGTTCACCCGCGACACCGTGCGCGACGAGCTCGGTGCGGTGGGCCTCGACGTCATCCAGACCTGGACCGACCCCGGCGACGACTTCGCGGTCACGCTCGCCCGCAAGCGAGTGCCCTGACCACGGCCCCGGACCCGATGGCGCCTCGAACCACTCGGTAGCCTGACCGCAGAAGGGGGCACACCCATGGCAGTCAGACCTACCCGCGCCGTCGACCTCTCGCGTACCCAGCCCAACATCTTCGCGCGGCAGCTGTTCGACGGCCTGCCCCGGCGGTACGACGTGCTCGAGGCGGCGCTTTCGTTCGGGCAGAACCGCCGCTGGCGGACCGCCATGGTCGATGCGGTCGTGTCCTCGTCCCCCCCGCCGGGACGCGTCCTGGACGTCGCGACGGGCACCGCCGGTGTCGCCCTGATGCTGGCCGACCGGAGCGACACCGACATCGTCGGGATCGACCTCACCGAGCAGATGCTGCGCGGGGGCCGCGACCGCGTCCAGCAGGGTGGCCGTGCCGACCGGATCCGCCTGCTCTGCGGGCGGGCCGAGCAGCTGCCCTTCCCCGATGGCACCTTCGACGCGATGACGTTCACCTATCTGCTCCGCTACGTCGCCGACCCCGCCGCCACGATGCGCGAGCTGGCCCGCGTGGTCCGGCCGGGCGGGACGATCTCGTCGCTGGAGTTCTTCGTGCCCTCGCCACCGGTGTGGCTCCCGCTGTGGCGTCTCTACACCCGCGTCGTCCTGCCGACGGCGGGGTTCATCGGCGGAGGCCGAGCCTGGGCGACGGTTGGACGGTTCCTCGGACCGTCAATCGAGGAGCACTACCGGCGCTATCCCGTCGCCGCGCACGTCGCGATGTGGGAGGCGGCCGGCCTGGTCGACGTGCACGCGCGGCCGATGAGCCTGGGCGGTGGCCTGGTGATGTGGGGACGCAAGGCCGATGCCTGAGCCGGGGACCGTCAGCCCGGCCTTCTACGCGAGACGAGGTGGGCGTGCGGCGGACTGGTGGACTCTGCTGCACCCGCCGTACACCTTGTGGCACCTGAGCTACGTCGTGCTGGGCGCTGCCATGGCCCCCGCGATCGACTGGCCCGCGTTGGGGGCCACCGTGCTCGCCTTCTTTCTCGCGGTCGGGCTCGCTGCGCACGCGCTCGACGAGCTGCAGGGCCGGCCGCTGGGCACCCGGATCGGCGACGGCGCCCTCCGCCTGGTCGCCGCGATCGCGATCTTCGGCGCCTGCGGCCTCGGTGTCGTCGGCGTGTTCTTCCACGGTGCGGTCAACTGGTGGCTCCTGGCTGCGATGCCGGTCGGGGTGCTGCTCCTCGTCGGCTACAACCTCGAGCTCTTCCGCGGTCGGCTGCACACCGATGCGGTGTTCGCGTGGGGATGGGGCGGCTTCCCCGTGGCGGTGGGTTTCGCGGCCCAGTCCGCCACTTCGTCGTGGGCGTCGGTCACGGCTGCTGCCGTGGCCACCCTGGCGGGGGTCGGCACGTCGTACGCCCAACGCCACCTGAGCACACCGGCCCGCGCGCTGCGCCGTCGTACCTCGGAGGTCACCGGCGCGATCCGGTGGGTCGACGGAACCGTCGAGGAGCTCGACCGCACCACGCTGCTCGCGCCGCTCGAGGTCACCCTGCGCACCCTGTCCTGGGTGGTGCCGGCCTTCGCCGCTGCCGTCCTCGTCTCGAGGATCTGAGCGAGGCCGCTGGCCGGTCAGGTGGCGGTCAGGTTCGCCGCGCCATGTTCGAGGGAGACGGGGACGGGATACGTCGCTTCGCGCGCACGCAGAGGACGGCACCACATGAGTTCCCCCCACGGCTCGGCCCACAGATCGGCCGACGCATCCCCGGCCCGGGTGGCGATCGTGTCGGGCAGCTTCGGGGCCGGCCACGACGCGGCCGCCGCGGCGATCACCCAGCAGCTGCACGCCGCGGGCATCGGCAGCCGGACCTGGGACATCGTCGACCTGATGCCCGGACGCCTGGGGCGGATCCTCCGCACCGGCTACCTCCGGCAGGTCAGTGCCATGCCGGCGACCTGGCGGTGGACCCTGGACACGGTGAGCCACCACGAGCGGATCGCGGAGCTCACGAGCCGGGCGCTCGCCTCCAGCGAGCATGCGCTGCAGGGCATCGCCGACGAACGCCCGGACATGTTCATCTGCACGCACCCGTTCCCCGCCCAGGCTCTGGGACGGATGCGTCGTCGCGGCACGCTCGACATCCCGGTCACGACCTACCTCACGGACATGTCCGTACACCGACTCTGGGTCAACCCCGGTGTCGACGTGCATCTCGCCATCCACGACCTGCCGGCCGAGCAGGCACGGGCCCTGGGCGCCGGGAGGACCCTCGTGGTCGACCCCGCCGTGTGCGCCTCGTTCTGCTCGGTGGTCCGTGACCCTCGCACGCGGCGCCGCGCACGACTCGTTCACGGCCTTCCCGAGTCCGGGGAGCACCGGCTCGCGCTGGTGACCGGCGGGTCGTGCGGGATCGGTGACCTCTACCGGTCCGCCGTCGAGATCGCCGCCACCGGCGTCGTCACACCGGTCGTGCTGTGTGGCACGAACACACGCCTGCTCGAGCGGGTACGTCGCAACCCGGCGATGATCGGTCTGGGCTGGGTCGCCGACATGCCGCACCTGCTCGCAGCGGTCGACGTCGTCGTCCAGAACTCCGGCGGGATGACGTCGTTGGAGTCGCGGGCGGCCGGCGTACCGATGATCACCTACCGCTGCATCGCGGGGCACGGCGAGACCAACGCCGCCGCGCTCGACGCCGCGGGGCTGGCGCCCTGGGTGCGGGAGCCGAGCGGTCTTCCCACGGCCCTCGTGCAGGCACTCTGCCTGGCGTCGGTTCCGGGCGCTGCGCGGCCAGGGCCTCGGTCGCCGGGGGTGGTCGACTCCTTGTTCCGGACGTCCGCCCTGATCGCATGAGTACGACGGCAACCGGGATGCGTGTCGCGGCGCGATCCGCGACGGGCGTGGTCGGAACGGCGGCGGCTCTCCAGGCTCTGCCTGCCCTCTCCTCGATCGCACCGCTGCGCCATGCGGTGCTGCCCCGGTTGTCCGGGCGGAGCGACCGACACCACATCGCCCTGACCTTCGACGACGGGCCCGACCGGCGATCCACGCCGTACTTCCTGGATCTCCTCGCCCAGCGGGACGTCACCGCGACCTTCTTCCTGCTCGGGGCCCAGGCCGCACGCGAGACCAGCCTGGTGCGCGACATCGCAGAGGCGGGCCACGAGGTCGCCGTGCACGGGTGGACGCATCGGTGCCTGGCGCTGGTGCCACCCGCCCGGCTGGCCGCCGAGCTCGTCCGCACCCGCGAGATGCTGGAGGACCTCGTCGGCTCCTCCGTGCGGTGGTTCCGCCCGCCTTACGGCGTGCTGACCGCGGCCGGCATCTGGTCTGCTCGCCGGGCCGGCCTGCAGACCGTGCTCTGGTCCGCCTGGGGGGTCGACTGGTCCGCGAGTGCCACCCCGCAGACGATCGTCGACCGGGTCACCCGCGCGGTGCGACCGGGCGGCACGGTGCTGCTCCACGACACCGATCGCACCTCCGCGCCGGACTCGTGGCGCCGAACGCTCACCGCCACGGCGACGCTGCTGGACCGCTGGGGCGGGGCGGGGATCCCGGTCGGGCCCCTGCGCGAGCACTGGTGAGCCGGCAGGCCGACCTCGTCAGGGTCGGGCCGACAGCGCCTCGGTGAGCAGCGCCACCAGCGCCTCGAGCTGCAGGTCCGCGGACGATGAGATGTCCTCGTCCGACCCGTCGAGGGCACGCGCCGCCAGACCGGCCTTCTGGTCGATCAGCTCCGCGATCTTGGTGTCGAGGGTCTGGGTGGCGATGATCCGCCAGGCCGTGACCGGCTCGGCCTGACCGATGCGGTGCACCCGGTCGATCGCCTGGGTCTGCTCGGCGTCGGTCCACGACAGCTCCGCCAGCACGAGGTTGGAGGCGACCTGCAGGTTGATGCCGACGCCGGCCGCGGTCAGGGAGCAGACCACGATCGCGACCTCGGGATCGTTGACGAAGGAGTCGATCTGCTTCGTGCGCTGTGGCGTCGTCTGGTCACCGCGGATGGACGCATACCGGATCCCCCGCTTGGCGAAGGTCTCCTCTGCGATGTCCATCACGTCGACGTGCTTGGCGAAGAAGACCACCTTGCCGACGTTGCGGGCGAGCTGCGCGGCGTAGTCCGCGGCCATGGCGGCCTTGGCCTGACCGATGCGCCGCATCATGCCGAACACGTTCTCGCCGGTCGCGGTCGTCGTGTCCTCGCGTTCCCAGGTGGACACGCGGCGGACCAGCTCGTGGTCGATGCCGTCCACCTCCGGCCCGGACTTGCGAGTGGCGAGCGCACTCTCGTAGCGCGCCACCAGGCGCGCGGCGAGGACCGCCTCGGCCTTGCGGATCGAGCGGCCGGCCTCGTCGTCGAGCTCGACCGGCAGGTCGGCGATGCGGCGGGCCGGGATGTCGGCGGCGACGTCGGCCTTGCGGCGCCGAACGATGCCCGCGTCGATCACGCACTGCCGGGCAGCCGCATAGAAGCCGAAGTCGGCCGGCGTCAGGCCGGTCTCCTCCAGCGACTCCATCAGCTGCCCCAGCGGCTTGGTGTCGTCGATCCAGCCCAGGAACTGCCAGATCGCCCGGAAGTCCTCGATGTCGTTGATCAGGGGGGTCCCGGTCAGCGCCATCAGCAGCGGCCGCCCGGCGCGGGCGCGGATCCGCTGCGAGAGCTCGAGCACGTGCTGCGAGCGCTGGGAGGACTTGTTCTTGATGAAGTGCGCCTCGTCGACGACCATGCTGCGGAAGCCGAAGTCGGCGAGCCAGCCCACGTGCCGGTCGAGGATCTCGTAGTTGACGACCACGATCTCGGCGAACCCGTCCACCGACTGCCCGTTGCCGTGGATCACCGTGACAGGCCGCTGGGGGGTCCAGAGCCCGGCCTCGCGCGCCCAGTTGGTCTTGACGACGTTGGGCACCACGACCAGGAGCGGATAGGCATTGATGGCCTGGGCGGCGAGCAGGGCCTGGGCGGTCTTGCCCAACCCGGGCTCGTCCGCGAGCAGGAAGCTGCGGTGACCGGCGGCGGCAGCCGCGATGACCTGGGCCTGGTGGGGCATCAGGGTGAGCCCGCCGGGCGCGTCCAGCGACGACGGCTCGGGCAGGGCCATGCAGGACGGCGCGCCGCTTCCGGCGTACTCGAACGACCGGAACAGCGGCCCGAGCAGCTCCCAGCCGGCCAGTCGGCGGGGACGCGCGGTGCGTTCGCGCGCCGCGGAGTAGTCGGGCGGAAGGAACGGGTTGGCGAGCTGTCGCGAGATCACCGACTGGGGTACGACGCGACGCTCGGCGCCGGGAACCTCCACGGGCGTCTCCGGGAGCGTGATCTCCTCGGGCGGCGCCTCCATGCCGGCGCTCTCCAGCATCTGACGGCGCAGCGACTGGGCGGAGTCGGAGATGACGGCGTCCTCGGCCAGCAGCGAGAGCAGCGAGGTGTCGAGAGCCGCCGTCTGGGCCAGGATCGTCGCGATCCCGTCGAGCCGCTTGAGCTCCCCGGCGCGGACGGACTCGGACGAGCTGGTGTGGGCGTTGACGCGTGCGCGCTCCTCCCTGACCAGCAGAGCCACGACCTGGAACTTCGTCCGCACGGAGATGGCCGCACCGCGCTGGACGGCCGTCTCGACCTCGCGCACGGCACGCGCGAGGACCGGCAGCAGCCCCTCGTTGTCGCGGCGACGAGCCACGGGACGCTGGTTGCGCGCGGGTTGCCGTCGCGTGCCCGATCGACGCGGCGCTTGTCGAGCCAAGAACTACTCCTGTGCGTTCCGAGGCCACCTCCCCCGCGCCGGAAGGCATCTCCGGTGCGGGAGCACGTGACCCGAGCGACGTGACGTCGCACATGTGATCGAGAGCCTGGGCGGCATCACGACCGAACCCGGGGATCTGCGAGAGATCCCCCCGCCGCGACGCCCACATGGTCGAGGTGTGGCGCGGCGGAAGACGTCAAAGAGACGACGTCGTCAAGCGCTTCCATGATACCCGACCGCTTCCCCGGGATCACAAAGACCGGGGAAACGCCTCAGAAGATCGCATAGACCTTGCGCACGGTCTCGTGGATCAGCCAGGTACCGGACCAGCCCAACGGGAAGACCGCGACGTCCCCGGCAGCCATCTCGACGGCCTGGCCTCCGTCGGGAGTGACCGTCATCCGGCCGGCGACGAGGTGGATGACCTCGTGCGTCGTCAGCGTCCAGTGCGACGGGCCGGGCGAGCACTCCCAGATGCCGGCGGAAGCCTCGCCGTCCTCCCAGAGGGACACCCCGGCCGTGGTCATCGGGGCGCCGGTCGCCTCTTCAAGCGGGCCCCAGTCCTCCAGCTCTGCTGCTTTCGCGTCGGCGAGGTAGGGAGTCAGTACGGTGGCGTCGCTCATGGCATGACGCTACCTGAACTGAATGTTCAGTCAAGAGCCGCGACTTTCGGCTACTGACAACACCGGTCGGTGAGAGCAGACTCGGTCTGGCCGGCACACGCCGAGAACTGCACCACAGTCGAAGGAGCAGCCATGTCCACAACCGAGCAACGCAACATCGACGCCCCTCATGAGACTCGTCCCTTCAAGGACCACGGGCACATGGACGTGGTCACACTCGGCGACTTCACCCTCGGGCGCGGCGTGTTCGAGCCCGGGTGGCGCTGGTCCGACGATGTCAAGCCGATCGCCGGGACCGAGACCTGCCAGACCCGGCATACCGGGATCTGTCTCTCCGGGCAGATGACGGTGAAGTCCGACGACGGAAGCGAGGTCACCGTGGGTCCCGGCGACGTCCTGGTGATCGAGCCCGGACACGATGCTTGGACCGTGGGCGATGAGCCCTGCATCCTGCTGGACACCGGAATCGCCGCCTACGCCAAGCCCAGCTGATCCCGGCGACCTCAGCTCACCGATCCTGGTCGGGACGGCCGAGCCTGCGCAGCATGTCGTTGTAGGCAGCCAGGGCGACGTCGTCATCGTCGATGGTTGCGCCCTGGTCGCCCTCCACATGAGCGCCACTCCGCTCCACGTGCTCCACGAAGGTGCTCGTGCGGATCGACTCCAACCAGTCACCGAGCACCTGGTCACGGGTGCGCCCCGACACGAGCGAGACCACCACTCCCACACACAGGCACATCATCAGGCCGTCCCCGACCGACCACATGAGCGAGCCGCCGATGTCCAGGTCGTGCAGCGCGGAGGTCGCCCACGGCGGCCTCATGCTCATGTACATCGGGAACGGGTCCTTCTGGGTCTGCAGCAGGATGATGCCGACGAACGTGTCCGGGATCATCGCGACCACCAGGAGTGCCAGGCGCAGCAGGTAGGGCGTGCGCCAACGGATCGGCTCCTCCCCGATCAGGGGTAGCAGCATCAGCCACCCCGAGACGACGTAGGCGACCTGCTCCACGACCATCAGGCCGGAGCTGTGCGCCATGTGGTCCATGAACGGCGTCAGATGGGTGTAGGCGATGACGACGGCATACACCATCATGCCGACGAAGGGGTGCGTGACAACCGCCACCGGGCGACTCCACATGAAAGTGTCGAACGCGGCTCGCCAGCGCTCTCCGCCGGCAGACCTGAGCACGGTCAGCGGGTGACCGAGCACGAGGAGGGCCGGGACGAGCATGATCAGGGTGAGGTGCTCGATCATGTGCATCCAGAACAACGCCATCGCATAGCCGTCGACGGCCGAGCACAGACACACGCCGAGTGCGACCACTCCGAGCGCGAAGCTGACCACGCGGGCAGGTCCGACTGGCCAGCCACCGCGCCGCGCCGCTGCCCTCAGCCCTGCCAGGTAGCCGATCAGCAGTCCGGTACAGACGAGGATCCATCCTGCCTGGAGGTGCCAG
The DNA here is from genome assembly GCA_036741335.1 of Nocardioides sp. Classification (GTDB taxonomy): domain Bacteria; phylum Actinomycetota; class Actinomycetes; order Propionibacteriales; family Nocardioidaceae; genus Nocardioides. Next base: position 35,427 of record DAINSL010000018.1, read on the forward strand.
GTCGTCAGGAAGCTGTGCCAGCCCAACGGCGGCAGCATCGAGGTCGGGCTCATGTGCCACACCACCGGTATGAGGGCGGTGTCCTCGTCGTGGACAGGGGTCTTCTCCTTGACTCGGGCTTCGGCATGGATCAGTGAATGGGTAGGACGACCGTCGCGAAGTACTCATCGATGGCCGTGGTGCGCACCACCACCGTCATTGTCCACTCACCCAGGACCGGTACGGCGAGGCTGGCGATGCGCTGGCCCTTGCCGGCCTTGGTCAGGGTCAGCGGGAGTGGCCCGATCGACCTGCCGGGAAGTGTCAGCGACGCGTCCACCTCGGCCGGCTCGGTGGGCCGGGAGAACTTGTCGAAGACGGAGAGGTGCACCTGCATTCTCCGGTCGCCGGCCGGCACCGCGGACACCCGCACCGTGTCGGGCCCTGCGGCCAGGTTGGCCGACACGGACGGGTGGTACGCCGAGGCGGCGGGCTGGGTCGCGACCAGGGCAGAGGTGACGCCGAGCACCAGCACCACACCGGCGGCCTCGAGGCTGACGCGCCGGCGCAGCGCGGGAAGGTCCTCGCGGCCGTGTCGAACCCACCTCCTCGAGAGGACGGCTACTCCGATCACACAAGCCACCAGGACCAGCTTGACCAGCAGCTCGCGTCCGTACGTCGTGGCCGTGAGGGCCGCCCATGAGCGCACCTCACGCCATGCCTGGTAGGTGCCCGTCGAGACGAGGACCAGCACCGCGCCGAGAGCCAGCCTGGAGAACCTGCGCACGACCGGCGCCGCCACCTCGACCGGCTCACCGCCTCGCACCACGAACAGGACGAGCATGGCGAGCCCGCCGATCCACACCGACATCGCGCCCAGGTGGGCCACGTCGATCGCGATGGCGACGGCCTGAGGGTGGTCGGACACCGCGTGACCGGTCAGGGCGTAGCTCGCGAGCAGGCACAACGAGGTGGCGGCCGACAGGGACACCCACACGCGGGGATCGACACGAAGACGCACGACCAGCAGGAGGGCGAGGAGCGCGAGCAGGCACAGTCTGGCCAGCATGGCCCGGCCGTAGGTCGAGCCCAGCACCTCGCGGAGCAGGTCGGCCTGTCCGATGTGCCCGATTCCGCGAGCCGCGTCATACGGGCCCTTGAGCAGAAATCCCAGCAGAGCGGCCAGGGCGGCCGCGGCGAGGCCGCCCCACACCAACCGCCGCACTCCAAGCGATGACCATCCGTCGCGCCAGCAGACCAGCAGGAAGGCGATGCCCCCGACCAGCGAGGCGGCACCCAGGTAGCCGAGCCAGCGGGAGGCGCCCAGCGCGGTCGCGACGGTCGGGTCGGTGCGCACCCTCGGCGCTGTGGGTACCGCGGAGCTCTTACCCACGGAGAACGTGAAGGCCCCCGAGACCGGATGCGAGTCGGCGGAGATGACACGCCAGGAGACGAGATAGGTGCCCCTTTGCTGGCCGGTGACGCCGACCGAGACCAGCGACCCCTCGCCGTTCGGACGAGTGATCGCACCGTCGTCCACGCGCGCGCCGTCCGGACCGTAGACCTCCAGCGACGTGGACAGGGTGGTCACGGACTCGTCGAAACGGAGGGTCACCCTGGGCGGGAGCACCTTGAGCACGGCGCCGGTCGAGGGGTTGCTGCCCTCGAGCGTCGCGTGGCCCCACGACGGGGCTGTCACGAGCACCAACGCAGGAACGGCGACCACGGCGATCGAGCGGAGCGCGCCGCGAACGACGCGCAGAGTGGTCCCGCTCCGCGCCACTGGACGCCGCCCGCGCCGTGACCGGCGCGCCCCACCTCGTCGCTCCTCGCGCGCCAACAACCAGAGCAGGACGAACGCTCCGACGAGGGTGAGATGCGGCAGCTCCTCGACCGCCTGCGCCCGGCCAGCGGCGACATCCAGGAACGCCGTGACCATGAGCAACCCTGCCGCGACACCCACCATCGGAAGGTAGCCGAGGGCGTACGACGGGCGTCGCGCCACCCAGATCATCCCGACACAGATGGCGATCGTGAACGACAGTGACTCATGACCCGAGTGGTCCTCGCCGGTGTAGCCGTTCTCGGCCAGAAGCTCGACCGCGGAGGCCGCCAGGTCAGCGACGACCAGGGCCACGATGCCCCACCGCAACAGGGTTCGGGGGCCGGGCTCTGTGCGACCGCGGGCCGCAATCGGGCCTGGACCCGCTCGGAGCGTCGAGGCCGGGGGCCTGACCTCAACCCGGAGAGAGGCCGTCAGACCTGCCAGCTCCCGCAACCGCTCGCGGTACTCCGCGCAGTCCACACAACCGGCGAGATGGCCGCTCAGCTCGAAAGAGTCGACGCCGGTCACCTCGCCGTCCACGACGGCTGAGAGAGCCTCTCGCACCTCTGAACACTTCACAGCGGACATGTCCGTCTTCGGCGAAGCTTGGTTCCCAGACGACAAGATTCCGATGACACCTCGGGAACCAACTGGGAGGATCCACCCACTTCTGAGATGCAGCAGGTCGCTGCGCCGAGCGGAAGGAAGACCATGCACCAGGACCGACGCCGAGTCGCCGTACTCTCGCTGACGGCAGTGGGCGCCGCCTTCGCTGTGCTGCTTCTCGCGGGGCCGGCAGCGGCGCACGTCACGATCAGCCCCGAGACCGCCACCCAGGGCGGGGACGCCACCTTGTCCTTCCAGGTGCCAAACGAGATGGACAACGCGGTCACCACCAAGGTCCAGGTGTTCTTCCCTCCCGCCCAGCCGCTCGCCTCGGTGGCGATCAAGCCGCACCTCGGGTGGAGCTACCAGGTCACGACCAGGAAGCTATCCACGCCCATCTCGTCCGACGACGGGTCCGTGTCGGAAGTGGTCTCGCAGGTCACCTGGAAGGCGGACTCCCGGCAGACCGCCATCCAGCCGGGCGAGTTCGACTCCTTCGACATCTCCGTGGGCCCGCTGCCGAAGGCCTCCACGATGGAGTTCAAGGCGCTTCAGACGTACTCCAACGGCCAGATCGTGCGCTGGATCGACCCCACGACCCCCGGAACCGACGAGCCGCCGCACCCGGCACCGACGCTGACGCTGCTTCCCGCGGGGCAGGACACGTCGTCCGCCACGACCGACATGCCGCCCATGTCGTCGACGTCGTCGAGCAACGGGAGCGGTCGGGCCACCACTGCGCTCGTGCTCTCCGTAGTCGCCCTGGTGGTCGCTGTCGCCGCTGTCGCGATCGGGCTCCTCAGGCGCTCTCGGAGCTGAGACGGGCTCCGGACTCTGCGTGGTTGCCCAGCATCGCGACCAGATCCTCCCGTGCCCGGGAGACCCGCGATCTGATCGTCCCCACCGGGCACCCGCAGAGCTCCGCTGCGTCGGCGTACGGATATCCGAGGAGCTGCGTCAACACGAACGCCGTACGCCGTTCGTCGTCGAGATCCTCAAGCAGGAGCTCGAGGGAGACCTGACCCGCGTGGTCCGGGGTGGCGACCGCCCAGTATCGCTGTTCGAAGCGACGCCGATGCCTTTGCCGGGCGTTGATGTCGTCGGCGACGACCCGACGAGCAATGCTGAACAGCCACGCACGCACCGGCGACTCGGCGCGGTACCCATGAAGAGACCGGAAGACACGAAGGAACGTCTCCTGGGCGAGATCATCTGCCGCGCCACGATCACCGAGGTGCGCGCACAAGCGCCAGACGTCATCGTGAGTGGCGCGGACGAATGCCATGCGAGCGGCGTCGTCGCCTGCCCGCGCGGCAATCGCCAACGCCGTCCACTCGTCCATCGACCGCCACGCTACGGCAGCCACGCCACGCGCCCCTGGCGTGGCACAATGCCCGTGCGCTCCACAGCACAGCCACAGGGGGTCACCATGTCGAAC
>DAINSL010000019.1:0-7440 GCA_036741335.1 Nocardioides sp.
CAATGGTACTGCAACCGACAGGCTGTGGGAGAGTAGGACGCCGCCGAACAAACTTACGCTGAAGGGGCTACCGCGAGGTGGCCCCTTCAGTGCATTTCGGGCCACTTTCCGTGCGCAGGGCGCCGCTCCGCGGGCGCTTTCCACAGACGGGTCGCGGAGTGCCCTGCCCTGTCGATGCGGACCACGAGTCTGGTCGGCAAGGAGGTGGTGCGTATGAGCGCACAGGAGAGCAGGCCCGACGAGCTGAACCAGGTGGTTCTGGTCGGGCGCATGTCCGCGCCGGCGGAGGAGCAGGTGCTCCCGAGCGGGTCGGAGCTGTGGAAGTTCCGGGTGATCGTCGGTCGGCCGCCGTCGTCGGTGTCCCGATCCACCGTGGACACCCTGGACTGTGTGGTCTGGGAGCGCCGCCCGGCTCGTTCGGTGGCGAAGTGGCGAAGCGGAGACGTGGTCGAGGTGAAGGGAAGCCTGCGTCGGCGGTTCTTCGCCCCGTCGAGTGGCGGGCGCGCGTCCCGGTGCGAGGTGGAGGTGGCGTCGGCCCGCCTCATTCGTCGAGCAACCTGATGAAGCTGCCCAGGCTCGGCTTCGGCTGGAACGACGTGGCCTTCTCCGGCAGGAGGCCGCCCGTCCTGACGACGTCCAGCACCACGTCGAGGTCGACCGCAGGCAGGAGGACCGCCGTGACCTGACCGGGCCTGACCTGGTCCATCGCCTGGGCGAGCGAGTGGGCGAAGGCGACCTTGTGCGGGGGGCGTTCCAACGCCGCCAACAGGACGTCGTCGACCAGCTGGACGGCCGCGCAGCCGTGAGGCACCTCGAGGCGCACCGTGGCCCACTGGGCTCCGTCGGTGAGCACGAGCGTCTCGGGGCCTAGCGCGGTCACCGCGTCCGCCTCGTCGATGTACCGGACCAGCGCGCCGGCGGCCTGCGCTGCCGAGACCAGGTCCCGCAGCCGTGCGCCGTGCAGGATCCGATGGATCGCTCCGAGGAAGAGCGGGGTGTCGTCGTGGTCGATGACCATTGCGAGCCCACGGCGGTGCGCGGGAGTGGGGTTTCCCGCGTCGAGCGCGACGTACGCCGCATACCGATGGTGTCCGTCGGCGACCAGCAGACGGGCGTCGGCGAGGGCGGCCTCCACGGACTCCTGCTGTTCGCGGTCGGTGATCGACCAGACCCGATGCTCTTGGCCGGCGTGGTCGACGTACTGCCGGCCGGGGATCGACGACCTGACCCGACGGCTGAGCTCGCGGATCTCGGCGGGCCCGCGATGCACGAGGAGGATCGGGGCAGGGTTGAGGCTCATCTCGTCCATCCGCGAGGCGAGCTCGTCGACCTGCTGGGGATGGACTCCCTCGTGGGGGAAGATCTGGCAGTCCTCGAGGCTCGAGGCGCGGTGCGAGACGTCGAGGCAGCCGACGAGCCCGCGGACGGTCAGACCCGAGTCGGAGTACTCGTGGAGGTAGACCGCGGGCTGGGCGTCGCGCAACGCGAGTCCACGTCGCTGCCACCCGGCCAGGCGCTGCGGGACCCCGCGATAGGGTCGCGCGAAGGCGCGGGCCGACGCCGGGTCGCCGACCCGGCGAGGGGCGAGGGACAGCGCCCGGAACGGTGTCAGCTGAAGCGGGCCGGCGACGTACGGCGGGGCCGTGGGCGGACCGGACTCCATCGGTGCATCGTAGGGGAACGACCAAGGAGCGAGCGGGTGGGAGACCCACGCGGGCAGACGCTGGCGGAGCGCTACGACCTGTTGATGTTCGACCTGGACGGTGTCGTGTACGTCGACGGCCACGCGGTGGACGGTGCCGCCGATGGGATCGTGTCGTCCCGACGGGCCGGTGCGCACGTCGCGTTCATCACCAACAACGCGTCGCGCACGTCCGAGCAGGTCGCCGACCACCTGCGTGAGCTGGGGATCGAAGCCGAGCCGGGCGACGTGGTCACGTCGTCGCAGGCGGCGGCTCGCCTGCTTCGTGAGGCGCACGGCGAGGGTGCCGCGATCGCGGTGCTCGGTGCCGACGGGCTGGTCGGCGCGCTGCGGGCCGAGGGCCTCGAACCGGTCGACGTCGGAGATGACCGCGCGGTCGCGATCGTGTCCGGGTACGCCCCGGACGTGCGCTGGCGGGTGATCATGCTGGCTGGAGTGGTCATCCGCAACGGTCTGCCCTGGACCGCCACCAACACCGACCTGACGCTGCCCACCGGCGACGGGCCGGCCCCCGGGCACGGGGTGCTGGTCGAGATGTTGAGCAGGTTCGCCGGGGTGGAGCCGGTCGTGGCAGGCAAGCCGCAGCGTCCCCTGCTGGACGAGACGCTGCGGAGGGTCGGTGGCCGGCACCCGCTGATGGTGGGTGACCGTCTCGACACCGACATCGCCGGTGCCCACAACGCCGAGATCGACTCCCTGCTCGTGATGACCGGCGTCACCGATCTGGCCGGGCTGGCGGAGGCGACGAGCGACGAACGGCCCACCTGGGTCGGGCACGACCTGTCCGCGCTGGGACGTCCGGGCTGCGGCGCCGAGCAGGACGGCGACGCCTGGCGAGCGGGCGACTGGACGGCCCGCGTGACCGAGGGACGGATGGCCGTGGAGGGCTCGGGGAGCCCCGACGCCTGGTGGACCTGTGTCGCGTCGGCCGCGTGGGGGCACCTCGACCACACGGGCCAGGCCGCCGACACCTCCGGGCTGGTCCCGCCCGGCAACGGTGACCACTCGGGGTAGCCTGCGACCATGACCGAGCAGTCCACACCGCCCGGCCCCGACGAGGCGCCGGAGGGCCGCGACACGTCGTCATCCGACGATCGTCCGGCCGCTGAGGGCGAGCCCACGCACACCGGCGTACCCGGCGTGGACGCCGTCCTTGCGGAGATCGACGACCTCGACGAGCGCCCACTCGACCAGCACCTCGGTGCCTTCGAGCGGGCCCACGACTCGCTCCGGTCGGCGCTGGACGAGCCGGCCGACGACCCGGCCTAGGCGCGTGCCCCCGCGTCGCCGCCGGCTCGACGCCGAGCTCGTACGCCGTGGCCTCGCGCGGTCGCGGGACCATGCAGCCGCGCTGATCGCCGACGGCCGGGTGCGGGTGGCGGGAGCGAAGGCCACCAAGCCGGCGACCGGCGTCACCACGGATGTCGCCCTGCTCGTGTCGGCGGATCCCGCGATCGCCGGAGGGGAGGTGTACGTCTCGCGCGGCGGGCACAAGCTCGCCGGAGCGCTGGCTGCCTTCGTGCCGCACGGGCTGGTCGTCGACGGTCGGCGGTGCCTCGACGCCGGAGCCTCCACGGGAGGGTTCACCGACGTCCTGCTCCGGCACGGAGCCGAGCGGGTGGTCGCCGTCGACGTCGGCTACGGGCAGCTGGCGTGGCGGCTCCGCCAGGACCACCGCGTCGTCGTACGGGACCGGACGAATGTCCGGGAGCTGGATGCCGACCTGATCGGAGGGGCCGTCGACCTGGTCGTCGGTGACCTGTCGTTCATCTCCCTGACCCTGGTCCTGGACGCCCTGATCGGGGTGACCGCCGAGGACGGCGACCTGGTGCTGATGGTGAAGCCGCAGTTCGAGGTCGGGCGAGAGCGGGTAGGCAAGGGCGGTGTCGTCCGCGACCCGGCTCTTCGCGCGGACGCCGTGCGGACGGTGGCGGCCGCGGCGGACGTGCGGGGCTGGGGCGCCCGGGACGTCGCCCCGAGTCCGCTGCCGGGCCCGTCGGGGAACGTCGAGTTCTTCCTCTGGTTGCGGCGCGGCCCGGCAGTGGTCGACGACGCGCGGATCGAGGCCGTGGTGTCGGCCGGGCCCACGTCGGCGGCGGGTGAGAAGGTGGGGGAGTGAGCACCCGGATGACCGACCAGCGCCGCGTGCTCCTCCTGGCCCACCCCGGGCGGCCCCAGGCCCACGATGTCGCGGCCCAGCTGGTCGATGCCCTGACCGGGCACGGGATTCAGGTGCGCCTCCTGCGCGACGAGGCCGCGGCCCTGGGCATCGACGGGAGCCTGGGCGTGGAGCTCGCCGGCGCCGGGGACGGCGACGGCGACGGCGACGGCGACCCGAGCGCGGACTGCGAGCTGGTCGTGGTCATCGGTGGCGACGGCACGATCCTGCGTGCCGCGGAGGTCGCCCGCGAGAGCGGAACGCCGCTGCTCGGGGTCAACCTGGGTCACGTCGGATTCCTCGCCGAGGCGGAGTACGACGACGTCGGCTCCACCATCGAGGCGATCGTCGAACGCCGCTACACCTCCGAGGACCGCCTCACCCTCGACGTGTCGGTGTTTCGTGACGGTGAGCTGGTCGCGAGCACGTTCGCGCTCAACGAGGCCAGCGTCGAGAAGGCCGCTCGGGAGCGGATGCTCGAGGTGGTCGTGGAGATCGACGGCCGCCCCCTCTCCCGCTGGCGGTGCGACGGAGTCGTGTGCGCGACGCCCACCGGCTCCACGGCGTACAACTTCAGCGCAGGTGGACCGGTGGTGTGGCCCGGCGTCGAGGCGCTGCTGATGGTCCCGATCAGCGCCCACGCCCTGTTCGCCCGGCCGCTGGTGGTGGCTCCCACCTCGGTGCTCGCCGTCGAGGTGATGGCGAAGGCGACGGCCTCCGGGGTGCTCTGGTGCGACGGCCGAAGGACCGTCGAGCTGCCTCCCGGCGCCCGGATCGAGGTACGCCGGGGCGCACGGCCGGTACGACTGGTGCGGCTCCACGAGGCGCCGTTCACGGACCGGCTGGTTGCCAAGTTCGGCCTGCCGGTCGGGGGCTGGCGTGGCGCGAGCGAGCGCCGCCGGCGCGGAGGCGGGGATGCTTGAGGAGCTGCGGATCACCGGTCTGGGGGTGATCGAGTCGGCCACCCTGGAGCTCGGCCCCGGGCTGACCGTGATCACCGGGGAGACCGGCGCGGGCAAGACGATGGTCGTCACCGCGCTCGGACTCCTGCTCGGTGGTCGTGCCGACACCGGCGCCGTGCGCTCGGGCAGCCGGGCCGCACGGGTCGAGGGTTCGGTGCACGTCGCTGCCCTCCCGGCGGTCGCCGAGGCCGTCGAGGCGGCCGGGGGCGAGGTCGAGGACTCACACGTGCTGCTGGCCCGCAACGTCGCGGCGGAGGGCCGGTCCCGGGCGTTCGTGGGAGGGGCGTCGGTGCCGGTGTCCTTGCTCGCCGAGGTGACCGAGCCACTGGTGGCGGTGCACGGCCAGGCGGACCAGCATCGGCTTCTGCGACCGCGTGCCCAGCGGGACGCGTTGGACAGCTACGCCGGGGATGTCGTCACCTCGGTGCTCGCGGACTATCGCGCCCTGCACACCGAGCTGGTCGAGACCGAGCGCGAGCTCGCCGACGTCGTCGCCACCGCGCGCGAGCGGGCCCGCGAGGCCGACCTGCTGCGGTTCGGGCTCGGCGAGATCGAGGCGCTGGCGCCCCGGCCCGGTGAGGACGGCGAGCTCGCGGAGGAGGAACGCCGGCTCGGGCACGCGGACACCCTGCGCACGGCAGCGGGGTCGGCGCGTGAGGCGTTGTCCTCCGACGACGGCCAACCCGATGCCCTGGCCGCGGTCGCGGCCGCGCGCACGCTGCTGGACGCCGTACGCGATCACGACCCGGCGGCCGGCCAGCTGGCCGACCGGGTCGCGGAGATCACCTACCTCCTCTCCGACATTGCGGCCGACGTGGCCTCCTACGCCGGCGCACTGGAGGCCGACCCGACCCGGCTCGCGGCGGTGTCCGAGCGACGGGCGGCCCTGACGGCACTGACCCGCAAGTACGCCGAGACGGTGACCGAGGTCCTGGCCTGGGCCGAGACCTCGGCCGCGCGGCTGGCCGAGCTCGACGACACGGACGACCGGATCTCCCGCCTCGGGGATCGCCGTGACGACCTGAGGAGTCGGCTCGGGCCGGCCGCCGCGGCCCTGTCCCGGGCCCGCACCGAGGCCGCCGAGCGACTGTCGTCCGAGATCACCGGCGAGCTGGCCGTCCTCGCGATGCCACACGCCGTCCTCGAGGTCGTCGTAGGCCAGACCCCTTCCGACAACGGGCTCGACGTCGACGAACGGTGCCTGCGGTTCGGATCGTCCGGCGTCGACGAGGTCGAGTTCCTGCTGACCGCCAACACCGGCAGTGAGGCGCGCCCGCTGCACAAGGGCGCATCGGGCGGCGAGCTCTCCCGGGTCATGCTCGCCCTCGAGGTGGCGCTGGCAGGCACGAGTCCGGTGCCCACGTTCGTCTTCGACGAGGTCGACAGCGGGGTGGGCGGCAGGGCCGCGGTCGAGGTCGGGCGGCGACTGGCCCGGCTGGCCGAGTCCGCCCAGGTGCTCGTGGTCACCCACCTGCCGCAGGTGGCGGCGTACGCCGATCGGCACGTGCTCGTCGAGAAGTCCAGCGACGGGTCGGTGACCACCTCCGGGCTGACCGTGCTCGACCCCGAGGGACGTGAGCGCGAGCTGTCACGGATGCTCGCGGGCATGGAGGACTCCGCGACCGCGCTGGCGCATGCGCGCGAGCTGCTCGCCGCGGCCGGCCAGCCCGCGTCCTGACGAGGCCTGTGCGGCCGACGCGCCCGGGTGCCCCCGCCTCCACGGCTGGCCGCGAACCGGCTGACAGGATGACTCGGTCATGAAACTGAGGACGCGCCCCGAGACCGTGGCCGGCGGGATCGTCGGGACGGCTCGTGCCGACCGGGCGCGTCCGCACGGCCGCCGTACCAGCGAGCTGCTCCCGCGGTTGTCCGCGGGCGACATCGCGATCCTGGACCATCTCGACCTGGACGGCCCCACCGCCGACGCCCTGGTCGACGCGGGAGTGGTCGCAGTGCTCAACCGGGCGGCGATGATCTCCGGCCGGTTCCCCAACCGGGGACCGCAGATCCTGGTCGACGCCGGGGTCCCGCTGGTCGACCAGCTGACGGCCGTGACGGACCGCGGGCCGCTCGAGTCCATTCCGGACGGGAGCCGGGTCCGGGTCGTCGACGGCACGGTGCTCCTGGACGGCGTGGCAGTGGCGCACGGGCGCGTCCTGACCGCGGCCGACGTCGCCGAGCAGCTGACGGCGGCGCGCGCGGGGCTCGGCACCCAGCTGAACACCCTGACCCACACCAGTGCGGAGTTCCTGCGCCGGGAGGAGGCCCTCCTGCTGCACGGCGACGGCGTACCCCGGCTGCGGACCCGGCTCGACGGCCGGCCGGTGGTCGTGGTTGCGGACGGGCCCGGCGACGCTGCTCAGCTCAGACTGCTGCGGCGCTACCTCCGCGAGGTGCATCCCGTCGTCATCGCCGTCGCCGACGGCGTGGAGGTCGCGCGGGCGGCCGGTCTCACGCCCGATGTCATCGTCCTCGACTCGCGCGCGGAGGAGATCCCGACGGCACGCAACCTGCGGGCGGCTCGCGACGTCGTGGTCACCGAGGCGCCCGGAGGCCTGCGCGCAGGCGGAGCCGGGTCCGAGCGCTTCGACCGGGTCGGCGTACGCCGCCTCCAGATG
>DAINSL010000019.1:7450-38642 GCA_036741335.1 Nocardioides sp.
CCCGCCGACGCTGCGCTGCTCCTGGCCGATGCCAGCGGCGCCGGGCCGATCATCGCCGTGGGCATCCGCGGCACGCTGGAGGAGTTCCTGGACGGCAGCCGCGAGGGGTTGGGCAGCGGCTACATGACCCGCCTCAAGGTCGGCCCGCGCATGGTCGACGCCCGCGCCGTCCCGATGCTCTACTCCGGCCAGCTGCGCGCGCGGCACGCCTACCTAGTGCTGCTGATCGGGCTGCTGGCGGTCGCGGCCGCCGTCGCCTCCACCCAGGTCGGGCACCAGTGGGCCCTGGACCTGCGGACCCAGCTGCACGATCTGCTGACCCACGTGCAGGGGCGGTTCTCGTGATCCGGTCGCGTGCGTACGCCGTACCCCTGGTCGCCGTCCTGCTCGCGCTGGCCACCGGCGTCGCATTGGGAGCGGGCCCGCTGACCGACACCCGGTCCAGCGCGGCGCCAGGCCCCGTGGTCACCTCACCCGGGCCGCAGCACCAGTACGCCGACTCCTTCGCCGGCGCGGTCGCCGGCCGGCTCTACGACAACGGCCTGTCGCGCCGTCCGGTGGCCGTGGTGACCACCCCGGGAGCGGACCCGGCCACGATGGCCGCACTGACCGCGCAGATCAAGGCCGCGGGAGGCCAGGTGACCGCCACCTACGCGCTGTCCTCCCAGCTGGTCGACCCGGAGCAGAAGAGTCTCGTGGACACCCTCGGCTCCGAGCTGGGCAAGCAGCTGCACGCCCGCATCGACAAGAGCGCGAGCACCTATCCGCGGATCGGTGAGCTCCTGGCCGTCGCGGTCGCCACCCGGGGTGCCGGCGTCGGGCGGCTGGACGACGACGTCTCGGCGGTGCGGCAGAGCATGGTCGCGGCGAAGCTGATGTCCGTCCCGCAGGGGCCGCCCGACACCGCGCCGCTGGTGCTCGTCGTACTCGGAGGAGAGATGGACCAGGCGATCACGGACGGGTTGCTGACCGGTCTGGCCGCGAGGTCACGGGGCGTCGTGGCCGTCGGTGACGCTCAGGCCCCTAACCTGCTCGGCCTGCGCCAGGACGGGGTGACCAGGCACGTCACGGCCGTGGACGGTGCCGAGACGACCGCCGGCCAGGTGGCGTCCGTGCTGGCGCTGATCCGGTCCTGGCGGACCCGCGGCGGGTCCTTCGGTGCGTCGGGTACCAACGGAGCGGCACCTCTCGGGTAGGATGAAACCCCGTGAAGCAGGCGCCCGTCACCAAGCACGTGTTCGTCACCGGAGGCGTCGCCTCCTCACTCGGCAAGGGCCTCACCGCCTCCAGCCTCGGGCGGCTGCTCAGCTCCCGCGGTCTCCGGGTCACCATGCAGAAGCTGGACCCCTATCTCAACGTCGATCCCGGCACCATGAACCCGTTCCAGCACGGCGAGGTGTTCGTCACCGACGACGGCGCGGAGACCGACCTGGACATCGGTCACTACGAGCGCTTCCTCGACACCGAGCTCAGCCAGCGGGCCAACGTCACCACCGGTCAGGTCTACTCCAGCGTGATCGCCAAGGAGCGCCGCGGCGACTACCTCGGCGACACCGTTCAGGTGATCCCGCACATCACCAACGAGATCAAGGAACGCATCCTGGCCATGGGTGGCCACGGCGGCACACCCGGGGTCGACGTGGTGATCACCGAGATCGGCGGCACCGTCGGCGACATCGAGTCGCTGCCGTTCCTCGAGTCGGCGCGTCAGGTGCGCCAGGACATCGGCCGCGAGAACTGCTTCTTCCTGCACGTGTCGCTGGTGCCCTACATCGGGCCGTCGGGCGAGCTCAAGACCAAGCCGACCCAGCACTCGGTCGCGGCGCTGCGCTCGATCGGCATCCAGCCCGACGCGATCGTGTGCCGGGCCGACCGCGAGATACCCGAGGGGATCAAGAAGAAGATCTCCCAGATGTGCGACGTCGACCTGGACGCCGTCGTCACCGCCGCGGACGCGCCGTCGATCTACGACATCCCCAAGGTGCTGCACCGTGAGGGCCTGGACGCCTACGTCGTACGCCGGCTCGACCTGCCGTTCCGCGACGTCGACTGGACCACCTGGGACGACCTCCTGCGCCGCGTGCACCACCCCAAGGAGGAGGTCACCGTCGCGCTCGTGGGCAAGTACATCGACCTGCACGACGCCTACCTCTCCGTCGCCGAGGCGCTCCGTGCCGGCGGCTTCGCCCACGAGGCCGCAGTGCGCCTGCGCTGGGTGCCCTCCGACGAGTGCGCCGACCAGTCCGGCGCGGCCCGCGAGCTCCACGACGTCGACGCGATCTGCGTGCCCGGCGGCTTCGGCATCCGCGGTCTCGACGGCAAGCTCGGCGCCCTCACCTACGCCCGCACCCACGGCATCCCGACGCTGGGGCTGTGCCTGGGCCTGCAGTGCATGGTCATCGAGTACGCGCGCAACGTCGCCGGGCTCGAGAAGGCCGACTCCACGGAGTTCGATCCCGACTGCCCGGAGCCGGTGATCGCCACCATGGAGGAGCAGAAGTCGTACGTCGACGGCGCCGGCGACCTGGGCGGCACCATGCGGCTCGGCCTCTACCCGGCCGAGCTGGCGCCGGGCTCGATCGTGCGCGGCGTCTACGGCGAGGCCCGGATCGAGGAGCGTCACCGCCATCGCTACGAGGTCAACAACCACTACCGCGAGCAGCTTGCCGCGGCCGGACTTGTCTTCTCCGGGACGAACCCCGACCTGGACCTCGTCGAGTTCGTGGAGCTGCCCCGCGACGTGCACCCCTACTACGTCTCGACCCAGGCCCACCCGGAGCTCCGGTCGCGGCCGACGCGGCCCCACCCGCTGTTCGCGGGCCTGATCGGCGCCGCGATCGAGCGCAAGAAGGCCGAGCGCTTCCCGATCGACGAGTCGGGGCTGCGCCGCGAGCCGGACGACGACTGACCCCTCGCGACTCTGGCGCGGAGGACTGCCCCCGAGGATGATCCGGGTCATGTCGGACCGTCGCGAGCTCCAGGCCATGATCACCGGGTTCCGTTTGTCGGCGGCGCTCAACGTGGCTGCCGACCTCGGGATCTCCGATCTGCTGGTGGACGGGCCGCAAACCGTCCGCGAGCTCGCCGAGGCCACGTCGACCGACCCGGACACCCTGCGCCGCTTACTGCACGCGCTGGCGACAGTCGGTGTGTATGACGAGCAGACCGACGACGCGTTTGCGAACACCGAGCTGGGCGAGGGACTCCGGTCGGACGTCCCTGGCACGCTGCGGCCGCTTGCGCGGACACTCAACAGCGCGGCGCTCTGGTCGGCCTGGGGTCACCTCGGTCACAGCGTCCGGACCGGCGAGAACGCGTTCAAGGCGCTGCACGGTGTCGATGTCTGGACCCGCCGACGCGCACATCCCGACGAGAACGAGATCTTCAACGACAACATGGCCTCCCTGACGTCGTCGATCGCTTCCGCGGTCGCGGCAGACTACGACTTCTCCGGCATCTCGCGAGTCGTCGACATCGGTGGCGGGCAGGGGGTCCTTCTCGAGGCCGTCCTCACCAGCCATCCCCATCTCACGGGCACCGTGTTCGACCTCGAACACGTGGTGGCGACCCAGCCGTCCACTGCGGCGCTGGCGCCCCGTTGGTCGGCGGAGAGCGGCAGCTTCTTCGACGCCGTGCCCGAGGCCGACGCCTACCTCCTGAAGTCGATCCTCCACGACTGGCCCGACGACCGGTGTGTCGACATCCTCCGGACGTGCACCCGCAGCCTTCGGCCGGGTGGCGTCGTACTGGTCGTGGAGACGGTCCTGGGGCGGCCCGGGTTCGAGGTCCAGGCGGCGTTCTCGGATCTCAACATGCTCGTGCTGCCAGGCGGTCGCGAGCGCAACGAGCAGGAGTACGCCGCGCTGTTCGCCGCAGCGGGGCTCAAGCTCTCCCGGGTCGTCGACACCGCAACCCGGATGTCGGTGATCGAGGGCCGCGCCGACCGGGTGGACTGAGCCCGGTCAGACCGCGCGGGCCCGGTTCATCCGAGTCAGGGTGTCCGCCCCGATCAACAGAGCCGCCCGCACGGTCGGGTCGCAGTCTGGCTCGGCGGCGATCGCCCTGGCCCGGGTCAGGAACTCCTCGTCGGCGACCTGCGGGAACATGCCGTACATCAGCCCGAAGACGGTGAGCATCCCGCCGCCGGCCAGCTCGGGGATCGCGTCGAGGAACCGCGCGCCGTACGGCATGAGCAGGTCGTCCTGGAGCGGCTGCCAGAAGGCACGGATCATGTTGCCCATCATCGGGCCGCCGGGTACGTCCAACTTGTCGAACAGGTGCACCCAGGCCTCGTCCTTCGCGGCGGTGTCGGGCTGCGACGTGCGGACCGCGAGGGCGCGCATGCCGGCGTCAGGGTCGGGATCACGGGCCAGCAGCGCTTCGACTGCGTCGTCGTCGTAGCGACCGAGGGCGGCGCGCCGAGACGCCACCCGCCAGGCGAGGTCGTTGTCGTTCTGGGCCGCGGCGTCCAGGCGCCGGAAGTGCGCGTCCGAGGTCGCGGCCGCGCACAGGGTCCGCAGCGCGGGGATCGTGTGCTCCGGGTCGTCGGCGAGGCCCGCGGCGATCACCGCGAGGTGCTCGAGCTGGAACGGGATCTCGTGGGTCGGGGTCCAGCGCTGGGCCACCTCGAGCGCGACGTTGAGGCATGGCTCGACCAGGCTCGGACTGCGCTCGCTGGCGAGCACTCCCAAGACGCACGAGAACAGCTCCGGCCCGGGAAGCTCGCTGTCGTAGAGCATCTGGAAGCCGGTGACCACGGCCAGCCCGCGGTCGACGGCGGCTGGGAGCTCGGACGCACGCTCGAGGAGCACGCGCACCGACTCGGCTTCGGGGCGTACGGCGGCGAAGGTCAGGTCCGCGGCGTTCAGCAGGTGCAGGTCGGCCTCCGGGAGATCCACGGCTGTCGACGTGCCGGAGGTCTCGACCGCGACGGTGTCGATGAGGGTGAGACCGGAGTCGGAGACGGCGTAGCAACCGACGTCGAGCCGGTGCGGCCGCGGGGCGCCGTCGTCCGGGGCGGTTGCGATGAGGGTGCCGTCGGTCAGCCGCAGCGTGTCGGTGCCGGCCCGGTCGAGCCAGGCGACGGTCCATTCGGACAGGTCACGCCCGGCGGCCCGGCCGATCGAGCTCATCAGGTCGTCGAGCACGGTGTTGCCCCAGGCGTGGTCGCGGAAGTAGGACCGTAGGCCCTCCACGAAGGCGTCCTCACCGACGTACGCCATCAGCTGCTTGAGGACGCTCGCGCCCTTGGTGTAGGTGATCGCGTCGAAGTTCGCCATCGCCTGGGCGACGTCGGGCACCTCTCCCCGGATCGGGTGGGTTGCCGGAGACATGTCCTGGCGGTAGCCGGCCATCTTCCCTCCCGCGAGGAACGTGGCCCACTCGTCGGTGAACTCGGTGCAGCCGACACCCGCCCAGTTCGAAGCCCAGGAGGCGAACGCCTCGTTGAGCCAGAGGTCGTCCCACCACCGCATCGTCACGAGGTCGCCGAACCACATGTGCGCCATCTCGTGCAGGAGGATCTGGGCCCGGACGGAGCGCTGGCCGTAGGTCGGGGTGCTGCGGTAGAGCACGCTGTCGGTCCAGGTGACCGAGCCCCAGTTCTCCATCGCCCCGCCCATGTTGGGCACGAACACCTGGTCGTAGCGCTCCTGCGCGAAGGGCTGCCCGAAGCGCTCGCCGAAGAACGCCAGGCCACTGTCGGTGAGGTCGAACAGCTCTTCGGCGTCGCGCTCGAGGTACTGCATGAGCGACTGCCGGCAGAAGAGCCCGAGGTCGTAGCCACCGCGCGACGAGCGGAGCTCGTGGAACGGCCCGGCGTTGACGACCGTGACGTATGTCGACAGCGGGGGCGTGTCGCCGAACGTCCAGCGCCGACCACCCTCGTCGAGGTCGACGACCGAGTCCGGCGCCGAGTTGCTGGTGACGGTCCAGCTCTCGTGGGCGTCGACGACGAAGCCGTGCGGGGCCTTGAGGTCTGGCTGGTCGAAGCAGGCCCACGCGAAGCGGGCCATGTCGGGCTCGAAGGTCGACCAGATGTAGACGAGTTTGTCGTTGGGGTCCACGGTACGCAGGATGGAGTTGCCGCTGCTCGTGTCGTGCTGTGCGGAGCTGACCACGAGCACGTTGTCGGCCGCGAGGTCGCTCAGGGGGATGCGGCCGCGCTCGGCGGTGCCGGGATCCAGCTCGCGACCGTTCAGGGTGACCGACGAGACCTTCCCGACGCAGTCGACGAAGGTTGAAGCACCGGGGGTGCGGCAGGTGAAGGAGATGGTGGACGTGGCCGCCCACACCTCGCCATCGAACAGGGCACGCAGGTCGACGGCGACGTCGTACCGATCGATGGAGATCAGCTCCGCGCGCTCTCGGGCTTCCTCACGGGTCAGGCTCGCAGCATCGTTCATCCGACCACCGTAACGCCCCGCCAGGAAGGCCGATGTCTCGCCGAGGCAGCCCGGCACGACCTCGGAGGGCCCGGCTGGCACGACGTCCGTGCCGAGTCCCGCTAGCGTCGACGTCATGACCCCCGACCTCACCGACGTGCCCGAGTCATGGCCGGTGACAGCGAGCCGGGACCTCTACCGCGACGACTGGGTGATGGCGCTGCGCGTCGACGAGCTCCATGCCCCTGGGGACGACCGGGCCTTCTCCCGGCTGGTGCTGGAGCACCCCGGCGCCGTCATCGTGCTCGCCGTGGACGAGCGGAGCCGTGCCTACTGTCTGTGGCAGTACCGCCACCCGGCCCAGCGACGGTTCGTGGAGCTGCCGGCCGGACTGCTGGACGCCGACGGCGAGGACCCCGTGGAGGCGGCGAGACGCGAGCTGCGCGAGGAGGCCGGGCTCGAGGCCGACCACTGGACCCACCTGGCGAGCACGTGGTCGAGCCCGGGGATCAGCGCAGAGGTGATGCACTTCTTCCTGGCCCGGGGCGTACGACGAGCCGACGACGTCGACTTCGAACGGACGCATGAGGAAGCCGAGATGGCCGGCGGCTGGGTATCGGTCGACGACCTGGTGGCTGCGGTGCTGGACGGTCGACTGGGCGACGGCCCGCTCGTCTTGGCGGTCCTGCTGGCCCAGGCCAGGGGACTGCTCGCATGAGCGGGGTCGAACGCCTCCTGGCCAAGTATCCGGTGATCGACGGGCACAACGACCTCCTGTGGGAGCTGCGCCAGCTGGTCGGCTACGACCTCGACCGTTACGACATCGGGGAGGCACAGACCCAGACCCACACCGACCTGCCCCGGTTGCGGGCCGGGGGAGTGGGCGCGCAGTTCTGGTCGGTGTTCGTGCCGACGAGCCAGGGAGAGCGAGTTGTCGCTAACACGCTCGAGCAGATCGATGCGGCGTACGCCCTGGTCGAGCGGTACGCCGACCGGCTCGCCCTCGCGACGACGGCCGACGAGATCGAGGCAGCGTGGAGCGACGGCCGGATCGCCTGCCTGATGGGTGCCGAGGGCGGTCACCAGATCGCCGGATCCACCGCCGTCCTGCGGATGTACCACCGCCTCGGCGTGCGCTACCTGACTCTCACCCACAACGACAACGTGCCGTGGGCCGACTCGGCCACCGACGAGCGCGTGCTCGGCGGGCTGAGCGACGAGGGACGCGACATCGTCCGGGAGATGAACCGGATCGGGATGATGGTCGACCTCTCCCACGTCAGCCAGGACACGATGCGCGACGCCCTCGACACCACACGTGCACCGGTGATCTTCTCCCACTCCTCGGCGTACTCCGTGTGCGATCACCCGCGCAACGTCCCGGACGACGTGCTGGCCCGGCTCGCGGACAACGGCGGCACCTGCATGGTCACCTTCGTCCCCCGTTTCGTCAGCCAGCCGATCCGCGACTGGGACCTCGCCGTGTCCGCACGGGCCAAGGCCGACGGCGTGGACGAGCGCGACCTCACGGCGTACCGCACCGTCCAGGACGCGCACGAGCGTGAGCACCCGAGCCCACGCTCGACCGTGAGTGATGTCGTCGCCCACCTGGACCACGTGCGGGAGGTTGCCGGCATCGACCACATCGGGCTCGGTGGCGATTACGACGGTGTCGACCGGCTCCCGGAGGGCCTCGAGGACGTCTCCTGCTACCCGCACCTGATCGCCGCGCTCCGCGACGTTGGCTGGACCGACTCCGAGCTGGGCAAGCTCACCTGCCGCAACATCCTGCGCACGATGCGCGACGTCGAGGACGTGGCGCGCCCCGGCTGACCTCCCCGGACGCCTGGTCGAGGTCACAAGTGGCTATTGTCAGACCGGCTCCGCGGGAGGCGGGCCGGTGTCTGTGAGGAGTGCGAAGGTGAAGGTCGGCGTCCCCAAGGAAGTCAAGAACCACGAGTACCGCGTCGCGATCACGCCCATCGGCGTGCACGAGCTCTCGGCACACGGCCACGAGGTCTTCGTCGAGAAGGGCGCAGGCCTGGGCTCGCAGGTCGAGGACAGCGAGTACGCCGCGGCCGGCGCGAAGATCCTCGACGGCGCGGACGAAGTCTGGGGCACCGTGGACATGGTCCTGAAGGTCAAGGAGCCGGTCGCCGAGGAGTACCACCGGATGCGGGAGGGGCTGACCCTCTTCACCTACCTCCACCTCGCCGCCGACCAGCCGCTGACCGAGGAGCTGCTCGAGCGGAAGGTGACGGCGATCGCCTACGAGACGGTCCAGCTGCCCTCCGGCGGTCTGCCGTTGCTCTACCCGATGTCGGAGGTCGCCGGATGCCTGGCGCCCCAGGTGGGTGCCTACTCGCTGCTCAAGGCCCAGGGCGGCCGCGGTGTCCTGATGGGCGGCGTCGGCGGAGTCGCGAACGCCAAGGTCGTGATCCTCGGCGCCGGCGTCTCGGGCCAGAACGCCGCGAACATCGCGCTCGGGATGGGTGCCGACGTCACGCTGCTCGACACCGACCTCGACAAGCTGCGGATGTCGTTCTGGCGTTACAACAACCGCGTCCACGGCCTGGCTTCGTCGCAGCTGGCGATCCAGCAGCAGGTGCGGGAGGCGGACATGGTGATCGGCGCCGTGCTGATCCCCGGGGCCAAGGCTCCCAAGCTGGTCACCAACGAGCTGGTCGCCGAGATGAAGCCCGGCTCGGTGCTCGTCGACATCGCGGTCGACCAGGGTGGCTGCTTCGAGGACACCCACCCCACCACCCACGCGGACCCGACCTTCACGGTCCACAACTCCATCTTCTACTGCGTGGCGAACATGCCTGGTGCCGTGCCGAACACCTCGACCTACGCCCTCACCAACGCGACGCTTCCGTACGCCGTCTCGCTGGCCGACAAGGGCTGGGGCCAGGCGTGCCGCGACGACCACAGCCTCGCGCTCGGTCTCAACACCCATGCGGGATCGTTGACCAACGGCCCCGTCGGTGAGGCCGTGGGGATCGACGCGGTGGATCTCGACGAGGTCCTGGCAGGGCTTGGCTGAGCCACAGGGAGCGCTGCGGACCTACCTCGACCACCTGACGGTCGAGCGTGGGCTCGCTGCGAACACGCTGTCGTCGTACCGGCGCGACCTCCGGCGCTACCTGGCCTTCCTCGAGGAGGCCGGGGTCGCCGACCTAGACGAGGTCACCGAGGCGACGGTGTCGGCGTTCCTGGTCCGGCTGCGGGAGGGCGACGGCGACCACCCGCCCCTGTCGGCGACGTCCGCGGGCCGCACGGTCGTCGCGGTGCGTGGCTTCCACAAGTTCTGTGTCGCCGACGGGCTGGCCGTCTCCGCCCCCGCTGCCGCAGTACGACCTCCAGCGCCCGCTCGACGGCTGCCCAAGGCGCTTCCGCTGGCCGATGTCGAGGCGATCCTGGAGGCGGCCGGCGCCGCAGGGACGACGCTGGCCCTGCGCGACCGGGCCTTGCTCGAGCTGCTCTACGGCACCGGCGCCCGCATCTCCGAGGCCGTGGGGCTCGACGTCGACGACCTGGACCGGGTGGACGGGACGGTGCTCCTCCACGGCAAGGGGGGAAAGGAGCGCCTGGTCCCCGTCGGCTCGTTCGCGCTGACCGCCGTGGACGCCTACCTGACCCGCGCGCGTCCCGAGCTGGCTTCGACCGGGTCGATCGACCGGGCCGGAGCGATGTTCCTCAACGCCCGTGGCGGCAGGCTGTCGCGCCAGTCAGCCTGGACGGTGCTGACCAAGGCCGCGGAGCGGGCGGGCGTGACGAAGGACGTCTCGCCGCACACGCTGCGCCACTCGTTCGCCACGCACCTGCTCGAGGGTGGCGCGGACGTGAGGGTCGTCCAGGAGCTGCTGGGACACGCGTCGGTGACGACTACACAGATCTACACACTGGTCACTGTGGACAACCTCCGTGAGGTCTTCGCGGCTGCGCACCCCAGAGCGCGTGGGTGAGGCGGCGGACTAGTCCGTTTGGGCCATGCTCCAGCCCCGTTCGGGCCACTTCTTTGCCATTTTGCCTTCCCATAACGCCCCTGATGCCTAAGGTGGCAAAGCCGGGAAGTGGGTCTCGGCCATCACTGACGCCGGTCGGCGATGCGGGTTGGACTCGAGTTCACTGGAGTACCGTTGCTGAACATTCGTCGAGACGCCATCTCGGGCGCGTCGTCAGCCTTCCGTGTCTCCGAATGGTCGGTGCGGCGCAAGGTCGTCGCCGTTCTCGCCATCCCCGTCGTCCTGGCCGCCGTGTTCGGCGGTCTCCGCGTGTCTTCCGAGCTCTCGTCCGCCAGCGACTACTCCGCGACCAGGCAGCGGGCAACCGTGCTGGATCCGGCCGTGGCCTACCTCGCCGCCGCGGAGCGACTGACGCTCCCGTCCTCCCTTGCCAAGCAGATGGGCGACGGGCACACCACCTCCGCCCAGCAGTTCGACAGCGCCGCCACGGCCCTCAGGCAGGCCGTGGGCTCCGCGAACCTGACGCCGGCCCAGACCGCCCTGATCGCCATCATCACCAAGACCGGCGCCGAGATCCGAACCGGCTCCGGCACCGGCATCACCGCGACGGCTCCGGTCCAGCTCAGCAACATCGAGCGCGCGACGACCGACCTCGTGGACTCCACGATGAACACCAGCGGCACTCCCGGCCCGCGGGTCCAGGCACTGATCCAGTCCCTGAACGGCGAGCTGTCCCTGGCCAAGCAGCAGCTCCTGATCCAGAGCTCCGACCAGCAGTCGTCGCTGCTCGGTTCGGTGTGGCTGGCCGCCGAGGTCGGTGTCGAGGGAGCGGCCCTCGACAACCTGCGCATCAGCGTGGGGGGCAACCATCGCGTGGCCACCCTGATCACCGTCAACGGCACCCGGCTCGGTGAGGCGACGACCAGCAAGGTCAAGGACCTCGCCGCCACCCCGCAGAACTTCGCGACGTACGACGGCCTGAACGCACACCTGCTCGACAAGATCCACGCGCTGATCGGACAGCGGGCGGCCGACTCCAAGACCCGGGCACTGACCGACACCGGGATCATCCTGGGCGCACTGCTGGCCTCGCTCCTGCTGGCGCTGGTGATGGCCCGTGCCCTGATCAACCCGCTGCGCAAGGTGCGCAACGGCGCCCTGGACGTGGCCCATGTGCAGCTCCCCGAGACGGTCAGCCGGATCCGGAAGGGCCAGGAGCCGGCCGAGCTGACGCCGATCGACGTCCACACCCGCGAAGAGCTCGGGCAGCTCGCCCGGGCCGTGGACGACATGCACCGCCAGGCGGTCACGCTGGCGACCGGGGAGGCCCAGCTCCGTGCCCAGGTGGGCGCCATGTTCGTCACGCTGTCTCGCCGCAACACCACCCTGGTCAACCAGCAGCTGGCACTCATCGAGTCGCTCGAGCAGGACGAGGAAGACCCCCAGCGCCTCGAGCAGCTGTTCAGCCTCGACCACCTCGCCACCCGGATGCGCCGGACGGCGGAAAGCCTGGTGATCCTCGGTGGCACCCAGGGTCGCACCGCCAGCTTCGAGGAGCTGAGCGTCTCCGACGTCATTCACGCCGCGGTGTCCGAGGTTCAGGACTACCAGCGGGTCCGGATCGACGCCGCACCCGAGCGTCGCATCTCGGGTCGCGTCGCCTCGGATGTCGTGCACCTGCTGGCCGAGCTCATCGACAACGCCCTGTCCTACTCGCCCCCGGGATCGCCCGTCACCATCCAGGCGGCCGAGGACAACGGACGGGTCGAGATCGAGATCATCGACACCGGACTCGGCATGGCCGGCGACGCCCTGGCACAGGCCAACGAGTCGCTCAAGCAGGGCGGCGAGGTCACGGTCGACACCGCTCGTCGGATGGGCCTGTTCGTGGTCAGCCGTCTCGCGGAGGAGCACGGCCTGAAGGTCAAGCTCCGGCGCAATCCCCTCGGTGGCGGCATCGTCGCCTCGATCGTCCTGCCGACCCAGGTCCTCGCCTCGGACCAGCCCGTCCAGCACCTGTCGGTGATGGACGCCCCGCAGGTGGCCGACGCCCCCGTGCCGGTGTTCGAGGACCAGCCGGACGAGGACTACGACCCCTACCTCGAGCGCATCGAAGAGGCGATCGCCGCGGTGACCGGCCTGCCCAGGCGTCGCCCTGGGTTCAACGTAAAGCCGGAGGAGGCGCAGGAAGTCCCTGCCGCGCCGGTCAGCATGTTCGAGGACGCGCCCGAGCTGCCCCCCGGGTTCGAGCCGATGGCGCTGCCCGGCCATGTCGACGAGGTCGCCGTGGAAGCCACCGAGCAGGAGCCGATCGCCCTGTCCGCGTCCCTGAACGACGACGAGACGCTCGCTGAGGTCGTCACGCCGGACTTCGGTGCCGAGCCGGTCGACGGCGAGGCCGACGAGCAGGGCGAGGTCGCCGAGCTCGACGACGCCGAGGAGACCGACGCCGACAGCAGCGAGGTCGCCGAGCTCGACGACGCCGAGGAGACCGACGCCGACAGCAGCGAGGTCGCCGAGCTCGACGTCGCCGACGATGCCGAGGAGACCGAGGCCGACGTCACCGACGACGACCATGCGGACGACACGGACGCCGACACCGGCGAGGTCGCCGAGCTCGACGACGCCGACGAGCAGGCCGAAGGGGCGGACCTGGCGCCGGTTGCCGTGCTCCAGGAGCCTGCCGAGGTCGCGTCCGAGGTCGAGGAGGCCGACGTACCGCTGGCCCCTGTGGCCATGGCCGTCACCGGTCAGTCGACCCCCACCACGGCCGCACCGGTCCGCCTCACCATCCGTCGACCGCTGTCCGCGGCACCTGCTGCGGCCGCGCTCGAGGGAGACCTGGTGCACGACCAGAACGAGCCGCTCGACTCTCCGATCTTCGGCCAGCTGCGCTCCAACTGGCTCAACGACGAGCCCGAGCGCCCCTGGACGGACAACGAGGTCGAGCGTGGCTGGGAGGCCGCGAGTGAGGCCGAGTCGTCCGACTCCGAGGGCCTCACCTCCACCGGGTTGCCCGTACGCCGTCCCGGCGGACGGCTGGTGCCCGGTGGCCTCGCCCCCGATCCTGCCGCGGTCGCTCGTGACCCCGAGGCGATCCGCAACCGCCTGGCCGCGCACGCGGCCGGTGTGTCCCGCGGTCGAGCCGCCGCAGCCGCACAACCCCTGACCGACGACTACGCGCACGAGGAGACTGGCCCCGCATGACCGAGAGCCTCCAGGTAGACATGACCGCCGTCGAGACCGAGAGTCGCGAGCTCGACTGGATCGTCAACCGCTTCGTCGAAAGCGTCCCCGGCGCCGCACACGCGGTCCTGGTGTCGGCCGACGGGCTGCTGATGGCCGCGAGCGTCCGGCTCCCGGCCGATCGCGCTGAACAGGTCGCCGCCGTGTCCTCGGGGCTCGCGAGCCTGGCCACCGGCGCGGCCCGACTGTTCGAGGGCGGTGCCGTGCTGCAGACCATCGTCGAGATGGAGAGCGGCTTCATGCTGCTGATGAGTGTCGGCGACGGTTCGCACCTCGCCGTACTCACCCAGGCCACCGCCGACATCGGTCAGGTGGGCTACGAGATGGCCCTCATGGTCGAGCGCGTCGGTCAGATGGTGCAGGCGCAAGCCCGAGTGCACGGGGTGTAGGGGAGTGTCATGTCGAGCGACGAGTCTGAGGTCGAGCAGAGACGGGCGGCCCCACCGGCCGCACGTATCGTCCGACCGTATGCGCTGACGGCGGGACGCACCCGCACGTCGGTCGATCTCCCGCTGGAGGCGACCCTGCGCCTGGACACGTCGGCCACGCGCCGTCCCTGGGGCGAGGAGCTCCAGGGCCGCATCATCGGTATCTGCGACTCCCGCTCCGTGGCCGAGGTGTCGGCCCTCCTGAGCTCGCCGATCGGGGTGATCCGGGTGCTCCTGGGCGACCTGGTCCAGCAGGGCTTCGTGCATGTCCAGGCCACCATCACCGAGAACTCGACCGACGACGAACGCTATGACCTCCTTGAAAGGACCCTTCGTGGACTCCGTGCTCTCTAACACCCGCCGCGCCGCCGCGTCGACGAAGATCGTCATCGCGGGCGGGTTCGGCGTGGGCAAGACCACCCTCGTGGGGTCGGTCTCGGAGATCGTGCCGCTGCGCACCGAGGCCCTGGTCACCAACGAGTCGGAGGGCGTCGACGACCTCGCGAGTACGCCGTCCAAGTCCACCACCACGGTGGCCATGGACTTCGGCCGGATCACCCTGGCCGAGGACATCGTGCTCTACCTGTTCGGCACCCCCGGGCAGAAGCGCTTCTGGTTCATGTGGGACGACCTCGTGCGCGGCGCCATCGGGGCCATCGTGCTCGTCGACACCGGTCGGCTCGACGCGGCGTTCGCGCCCCTGGACTACTTCGAGTCGAAGGACGTGCCGTTCATCGTCGCGGTGAACGAGTTCGAGGGTGGCACCAAGTACCCCCTCCACGAGATCGCCGCGGCGCTCGCCCTGCCCGACGACGTACCCCTGATCGGCGTGGACTGCCGCGACCGCGAGTCCGCCAAGCGAGCGCTCGTGCGGATCACCGAGTTCGCCCTCACCCGGCTGGCGGCAGTCGCCGCTCTCAAGGCCGAGGTCTCCTGAGTTCGGCCCACAGCCACGCCCGCTCTGCGGACGTGACGGTCAGGAGCGCGTGACGTCGAGCGCGCCGTCCGCGAACTCCTTGCGCAGGACCTTCTTGTCGAACTTGCCGACCGAGGTGCGCGGTACGTGGTCGATGAACGCCCAGGCGTCGGGCAGCTGCCAGCGCGCGAAGGACTCGGCCAGATGGTCGCGCAGCTGTTCGGGCGTGGCCGTCGCCCCCTCCCGGAGTACGACGATCGCGAGCGGGCGCTCCTGCCACTTCTCGTCGGGAATCCCGACGACGGCGGCCTCGAGCACGTCGGGGTGGCTCATCAGGGCGTTCTCGAGGTCGACCGAGGAGATCCACTCGCCACCCGACTTGATCACGTCCTTGGCCCGGTCCGAGAGCGTGATGTAGCCGAGCCGGTCCAGGGTGCCCACATCACCGGTGCGCAGCCAGCCGTCGTGGAACTTCTGCTCGGCCTCGGTCTCGTCGGGGTGGTAGTAGCTCCCGGTGACCCACGGCCCGCGCACCTCGAGCTCTCCGACCGACTTCCCGTCGCGGGGCATCTCCCGTCCGTCGTCGCCGACGATCCGGGCACTCACCGACGAGCCGGTGCGTCCCTGGCTGGCCCGGTAGCGCCACTCGTCGTCGCCCTCGATCCCCATCGGCGGCCACGCGACGGACGCGACCGGGCTGGTCTCGGTCATGCCCCACGCCTGGATCACGCGGACGCCGTGCCGGTCCAGCAGGGCCCGCTGGAGGCTCATGGGCACCGCGGACCCACCGCACGGGACCAGCCGGATCGAGGAGAGGTCAGAGTCGTGCTGGTCGGCGTACCCGAGGATGTCGTTCCAGATCGTCGGCACCGCGCCGGACATCGTCACCTGCTCCTGCTGGATGATCCGGACCAGCGGCTCGGGCTGCAGCCACCGGTCGGGCATCACGAGACCGGCGCCGACCATCATCGCGGCGTACGGCAGCCCCCAGGCGTTGGCGTGGAACATCGGGACGATCGGCAGCACCTTGTCGAACGGCGTGAGCCCCATCGCGTCGCCCATGGCGACCGCCATCGAGTGGAGGTACGCCGAGCGGTGGCTGTAGACGACGCCCTTGGGGTTGCCAGTGGTCCCGGAGGTGTAGCACATGGCCGCGGCGTCGCGCTCGTCCACGTCGGGCCACACGAACGCGGCGTCCGCAGCGGCGAGGGCGTCCTCGTAGAGCCCGACCTGAACGCTGGCAGACTCGATGACCGACAGGTCGGCGTCGGCTGCCTCCGGCCCGGCGACGAGCACGTGCCGCACCGTCTCGAACGTGGGGAGCAGCGTAGCGAACGGGGCGAGCAGGCACGCGTCGACGATGACCACGTGGTCCTCGGCATGGTTGGCGATGTAGGTGAGCTGCTCCGGGAAGAGCCGGATGTTGAGGGTGTGCAGCACCGCGCCCATCGACGGCACCGCGGCGTAGGCCTCGAGGTGCTCCACGTTGTTCCACATGAACGTCGCGACCCGCTGGTCGCCGTCGACACCGAGCCCCCGCAGGGCGTTGGCGAGGCGTGCGGCGCGCTCGGCCACCTCGGCGTACGTGCGGCGCCGCGTGCCGCCCTCGGTGGCCGTGACCACCTCGGTGTCGGGGTAGACGTTCGCAACGTGCTCGAGGAGCCGGCCGATGCTGAGGGGGACGTCCTGCATGGTGCTCTTCACGGTGGCTCCTCGGATGGATGCAGTCGACGTGCGCACCGGCTGGGCCGGTCGGGCTCCATCTTGCTCGCCGCGCGGTGGCCGCGCACCTGTCGGGGGTTGAGGTCACATCTTCCGGCTGAAGCTGCGCACCGAGAGCGGCGCGAAGATCGCGACGATGACCGCGCAGCCCAGCAGCGCCCAGCCGACCTGGGCGGTGACCTGGCCGTTGTTCGCCAGGTCGCGGATCGCCGAGATCACGTGGGACACCGGGTTGACGTTGGCGAACGCCTTGAGCCAGCCGGGCATCGTGTCGGTCGGCACGAACGCGTTCGAGATGAAGGTCAGCGGGAACATGATCATCAGCGACGTGGCCTGCACGCCCTGCGCGGATCGGCCGATGGTGCCGAACCAGGTGAAGATCCAGGCGAGCGACCAGCCGGCGACGATGCCGAGCAGGATCGCCCCGAGGACGCCGAGCACACCGCCGCCGGGCCGGTAGCCGATCGCGATGCCGGTGCCGAACGTCAGCGTGCTCGCGATGGCGTAGCGCAGCATGTCCGCGACCATCGGCCCGGCGAGCGGCGCGATCCGGGCGATCGGCAGCACCTTGAACCGTTCGAAGACGCCCTTGTCCATGTCCTCTCGGAGCTGGACGCCGGTCGCGACGCAGGCCGTCAACACGGTCTGCCCGACCAGCCCGGGAATGATCACGGGGAGATAGCCGCCCACGCTGCCCGAGATGGCGCCACCGAAGATTCCGGCGAACATCGCGGTGAACAGCAGCGGCTGGATCGTGACGTCGAACATCTGCTCGAAGTTGCGTCGCATCTTCATGGTGGCGCGCCAGGCCATGGTCATGGTCTGGCTCACGGTCGCGCGGAGCCCCACGTGGGACGAGAGGCCGACGGAGGGGTCGCGCAGGGAGGTGGTGAGGGCGGTCATCGGACGGTCTCCAGCTCGGGTGTGGGTTCGGTGGTGGGCTCGGTGGTGTCGTGGCCGGTCAGGGCCAGGAACACCTCGTCAAGAGAGGGCTTCTGCACGCTGACGGAGTCGATGTCGATCGCCTGGTCACGCAAGGCGACGAGGACGTCGACGGCCTGGTCGCTGCGCCGCAGCGGCATCGTCAGCAGCCGCGCCCCGGGGGACAGGACCGCGACCTCGCCGGTGAGCCGTTCGACCACTGCTGCCGCGTCAGACATGCGAACTGCATCGACCACCGCAACCTGCAACGTGGAGAGCCCGATCGACGACTTCAGCTCGTCCGAGGTGCCCTCGGCGACCTTGCGGCCGTGGTCGATCACCGCGATCCGGTCGGCGAGCTGGTCGGCCTCATCGAGGTACTGCGTGGTCAGCAGCACCGTGCAGCCGTTGGCCACCAGGTCGCGGATCGTGTCCCACATCTGGCCGCGGGTCCGCGGGTCGAGCCCGGTGGTGGGCTCGTCGAGGAAGATCAGAGGCGGCCGGGTGATCAGGCTGGCGGCCAGATCGAGCCGCCTGCGCATGCCGCCGGAGAAGGCCGAGATCGGCTTGGTGGCGGCCTCGGTGAGATCGAACTGCTCCAACAGGGTCGCGGCCGTCGTGCGGGCCGTCTGCTTGGCCACGCCCTGGAGGCGGGCGAAGAGCATGAGGTTCTCGGTGGCGGTGAGGTTCTCGTCCACCGACGCGTACTGCCCGGTCACCCCGAGCAGCTGGCGCACGAGGTGCGGCTCGCGTCGTACGTCGTGTCCGAAGATCTCGGCGTGACCGCCGTCGATGGGGAGCAACGTGGCGAGCATCTTCAGCATGGTCGTCTTGCCTGCGCCGTTGGGGCCGAGTACGCCGAAGACCTCGCCTCGGCGTACTTCCAGGTCGATGCCGTCCACGGCGCGCCGCTCGCCGAATGTCTTGAGCAGGTCCTGGGCCAGGACGGCTGGTGTGTTCTCGTTCATGGGGTTGAGTCTGCACGAGGGTGGTTTCACGACGGTTTCACCGGGCCTACAGCGCGCGCACAGTCTGGGGGGCCGAGCGTCAGTACCCTGAGGCCATGTCCGAGGCCGTCACCCGTCGTGTCCGGGCTTCCCGGTCCGACCCGCTGACAGTCGGCATCGACGTCGGAGGCACCAAGGTGCTGGGGGCGGTCGTCGACGCCACCGGTGCGGTGGTCGCGGTCGACCGGCGCCCCACCGAGGGCCACGACGTGCGCGCCGTCGAGGACACGATCGTCGACCTGGTGCAGGGCTTCGCCCGGGAGTACGACATCGCGGCGGTCGGCATCGGTGCGGCCGGCTTCGTCGATGCCACCCGGACCGTCGTGATGTTCTCCCCGCACCTGAACTGGCGCCGCGAGCCGCTGCGGGCCAGGGTCGCCGAGCGGGTGAAGCTGCCCGTGGTGGTCGACAACGACGCCAACACCGCCGCGCTCGCCGAGTGCCGTTTCGGCGCCGGGAGGGGGCACCGCTTCGTGCTCTGTTTGACCATGGGCACCGGCATCGGGGGTGCGCTCGTCATCGACCAGCGGCTTTACCGGGGCGCCAACGGCATGGCGGGGGAGTTCGGGCACATGCAGGTCGTCCCGGACGGTCACCGCTGCGAGTGCGGCAACCGGGGGTGCTGGGAGCAGTACGCCTCCGGCAACGCGCTGGTCCGTGACGCCCGCGAGATGATCCGGGCCGGCTCGCCGATGGCCCAGCACCTCCGCGACCTCGTGGACGGTGACCTCGAGGCGTTGGACGGACCCCACATCACCCAGGCCGCCCGCGACGGCGACCCGCTGTCCATCGAGCTGCTCGCCGACGTGGGCGCCTGGCTCGGTGTCGGGCTGGCCGGCCTGACGGCCGCCTTCGACCCCGGCTGCCTCATCATCGGTGGGGGAGTCTCGGACGCCGGCGACCTCCTGCTGGAACCGACCCGTCGGGCGTTCTCGCGCTCGCTCACCGGCCGCGGCCACCGCGACGAACCGGTCATCCTGCAGGCCGAGCTCGGGCCGAGCGCGGGGTTCATCGGGGCCGCGGACATGGCTCGCTCGGCGGCACGGCGGTCCCGCCGGGTGCGCGTACGCCGTACCCGCCAGGGCCGCGCACGTCGCCTGCTGCGCAGCGATCGGGCCTGAGATCGGGCCCTGGTGAGTGCACAGGGTTGTGCACAGCCTGGGTGTCAGCTGTGCACTCACGGAGGCCTTCGTGCACAACCCATGCACAGATTTGGCTCCGGGCCTGGGGGATTGGCCGTACGTGTTGTTGGCGTCGTGAGCGACCCCTAGAGTCGCCCGCGAGTCGGCAACAAGTCGCCGAGTCGACATGGCACTCTGACGGGGTATGAAGGAGCAACACGCATGAGCGTTGGTGGCAGGTTCCGGCGAACGGGCGGTCAGACTGGAAGCAGCGCGCCCGAGATGCCGCCGCAGGTCCGGCCTCCACTCCCTTCCCCGAGCGACCCGCTTGGAGCTGAACCCACCGTGGCCTCGCAGCCGATTCCCTTCCCCGACCGTGATGCGGCCACCGATGCGCCCGAGCAGACCACCGCCGAGGTCCCCGACGTGGTGATCGGTCCGACCGGCCGGCCGATGCCGGAGTTCGCGGACCCCAGGCCGGTCACCGGTCGCACTCATGCGCGCGTCATCTCGATGTGCAACCAGAAGGGTGGGGTCGGCAAGACCACCACCACGATCAACCTGGGTGCCGCACTCGCGGAGTTCGGACGCAAGGTGCTGCTGGTCGACTTCGACCCGCAGGGTTCGCTGTCGGTGGGGCTGGGGCTCAACCCCCACGAGATGGACCTGACGATCTACAACCTGCTGATGGACCACGAGATCCGGCTCGTCGACGTGGTGGTGCCCTCGGGCGTCCCGGGCATGGACCTGCTGCCCTCCAACATCGACCTCTCCGCGGCCGAGGTGCAGCTGGTGCACGAAGTCGCCCGCGAGCAGACCCTGCGGCGGGTGCTGGCGCCGGCCATCGACCAGTACGACGTGATCTTGATCGACTGCCAGCCGTCGCTCGGCCTGCTGACGGTGAACGCGCTGACGGCCTCCGACGGCGTGATCGTGCCGCTGGAGTGCGAGTACTTCGCGCTGCGCGGCGTCGCGCTGCTCAAGACCACGATCGACAAGGTGCGCGAGCGGCTCAATCCGCGCCTGGAGATCGAGGGCGTGCTCGGCACGATGTTCGACGGCCGCACCCTCCACAGCCGCGAGGTCATGGACCGTCTGGTGCAGGCGTGGGGCGACAAGGTGTTCCATACGGTGATCCGGCGGACCGTGAAGTTCTCCGACTCCACCGTGGCGGGCGAGCCGATCACGTCGTACGCCACCGCCTCGAACGGCGCCGAGGCCTACCGCTCGCTGGCGAAGGAGGTGGCGCTGCGGTGTCTCGACGTGTGAGGCTCCCCGCCGCCGACGACCTGTTCCGCCCCACCGACGAGCCCCACCAGGTCGAGTCGGCCCGGATCGAGCGCCGGGTGCGCGCCGTACCCCCTGCCGAGGAGACAACCAACCGCAAGCCCAGCGGACGCGTGCGCCACGACGAGAAGGTGACCGTCTACGTGACCGCCGACGAGCTGCTCGACCTCGAGCACGCCCGGCTGGCCCTGCGACGCGACCACGGGCTCGCGGTCGACCGCGGGCGGATGGTGCGCGAGGCGATCGCGCTGGTCCTGGCCGACCTGGAGGAGCACGGGCTCGACAGCCTGCTCGTACAGCGGCTGATCGAGGAATGACTCGTTCCGGATGAGTGTCGCCGCCGTTGCCGAGGAGGCCGGCTTCGAGGTCCGGCTGGACAACTTCGAGGGCCCGTTCGACCTCCTGCTCAGCCTGATCTCCAAGCACAAGCTGGACATCACCGAGGTCTCGCTGTCCCGCGTCACCGACGAGTTCATCGCCCACGTGAAGGCCGGCGCCCGGCTCGAGGGGCGCGACGGCGTGTGGGACCTCGAGCAGACCACGTCGTTCCTGGTCGTGGCCTCCACGTTGCTCGACCTCAAGTCCGCGCGACTGCTTCCGCACGGCGACGTCGAGGACGAGGAAGACCTCGCGCTGCTCGAGGCCCGCGACCTGTTGTTCGCACGGCTGATGCAGTACCGCGCCTTCAAGCAGGTCGCCGCCGTGCTCGAGCGCCGCCTGGCGGGGGAGTCTCGACGGCATCCGCGGGCGGTCGGTCTCGAGGACCGGTACGCCGGGCTGCTGCCCGAGGTCCTGATCGGCATCGGGCTCGACGCGTTCGCGGCCCTGGCCGCCCGCGCACTCGAGCCCAAGCCGGAGCTCGAGCTCTCCCTGCAGCACATCCACGCGCCGGCGGTGAGCGTCCGCGAGCAGGCCGAGGTGGTCGTCGAGCGGCTCCGGCGTATCGGCACCATGACGTTCCGCGCCCTGTGCGGTGACGCTCCCGACACCCTGACCACGGTGGCGCGGTTCCTGGCCCTGCTGGAGCTGTTCCGCGAGAACGTCGTCGCGTTCGACCAGGTCACCCCGCTGGGGGAGCTGACCGTGCGCTGGACCGGCCGAGACGATCTCGACCTCGCCTCGGCCCTCCAGATCGACGAGTTCGAGGGCGCCCCAACCGAGATCCCCGCCGGCGACCCACCGCCGGACCACGACACCACTGGCGACAACACTGGCGACAACACTGGGGAGACACCGTGACCGAGGACGTGCTGGAGGTGGCCGTCGGCGAGCTGCGGCCCTCGCTGGAGGCGCTGCTGATGATCGCGGACCAGCCGCTCGACGAGACCACGCTGGCCACCGCGGTCGGTCACCCGGTCGGCGACGTGTCGGCCGCGCTCGCGGACCTGGCGGCCGAGTACGCCGCGCAGGGCCGCGGGTTCGAGCTGCGCAACGTCGCGGGCGGCTGGCGCTACTACACACGCGAGGAGTTCGCTGCGATGGTCGAGGCGTTCGTGCTCGACGGCCAGCAGGCACGGCTGACGCAGGCGGCGCTGGAGACGCTGGCGGTCGTCGCCTACCGGCAGCCCGTGTCGCGCGCCCGAGTGTCGGCCATCCGCGGCGTGAGCGTCGACGGTGTGATGCGCACCCTGCTCACCCGCGGGCTGGTGGAGGAGGCGGGCCAGGATCGCTCGTCGGGCGCCAACCTGTACCGCACCTCATCGTACTTCCTGGAGCGGATCGGCGTCTCCTCGCTGGACGACCTGCCCGAGCTCGCCCCGTTCCTGCCCGATCTCGAGGACCTCGGCGACCTCGGAGACTTCGACGACGAGATGATCGCTGCTGGCGAGGGTTCAGCAGAGTGACGACGGAGTGACCGGACCCGTGGTCGAGCCCGACGAAGACGGGCTGGTCCGGCTGCACAAGCTCCTCGCCCGCTCGGGAGTGGCGTCGCGGCGCAAGTGCGAGGAGCTGATGCTGGCCGGCGAGGTCACCGTCGAGGGCGAGGTGGTGACCCGGCTCGGCACCAAGGTCGACCCGGTCACCGCGGTGATCCGGGTCGGTGGCAAGCGGCTGCCGCCGGTCTCACCGCACGTCTACCTCGTCCTGAACAAACCGACCGGGGTGGTGTCCACGATGTCCGACCCACAGGGCCGCCCCACCCTCGCCGACCTGGTGGCCGATCGGCCCGAGCGGCTGTTCCACGTCGGGCGTCTCGACACCGACACCGCCGGGTTGCTCCTGCTCACCAACGACGGTGAGTTCGCGCAGCGGATGGCCCACCCGTCGTACGAGGTCGACAAGACGTACGTCGCCGAGGTGGACGGCCGCGTGAGCAAGACGACCCTCGAGATGCTGCTGACCGGGATCGTGCTCGACGACGGGCCGGTGACGGTGTCAGCGGCCAGGCCGGTCGGACAGGGCGTCCAGGACCGCTCGATCGTCGAGCTGGTGATCCACGAGGGCCGCAACCGGATCGTGCGGCGGCTGCTCGACCACGTCGGTCACCCGGTCCGCAAGCTCACCCGGATCGCGATCGGCCCGATCCAGCTCACCGGGCTGAAGGTGGGCGAGCTGCGCGAGCTGACCAACGACGAGCTCGGCGGCCTGCTCGACGCCGCGCAGCTCTGACGCACCACGCAGACCGATGGACGCCCCCCAGTGGCCGGGCTCGCGCGCGGATAGGGTTCCACCCGTGGCAGTCAGGGCGGTGCGGGGCGCGACTCAGCTCGAGCAGGACTCGCGCGACCACATGCTCGAGCGGGTTGCGGAGATGGTGACCCAGGTGATGGACGCCAACAGCTGGGTGGTCGAGGACTTCATCTCGATCATCTTCACCGCGACCACCGACCTGGTCTCGGAGTTCCCGGCGTACGCCGCGCGAATGCTCGGTTTCACCGACGTGCCGCTGATCTGTACCCGTGAGCTGGAGATCGAGGGGTCGATGCCGAGGGTGGTACGGATGATGGCCCACGTCGAGTCGGACCTCCCGCGCGCGGACATCACCCATGTCTACCTGCACGGTGCCGCGACCCTGCGGCGCGACCTGGCCCGCGTACGGACCGTGCCCGACGAGCCCTCCCGTGACTGACCTCCTGCCGGAGCCGGTCCTGATCGTCGGCGCCGGCCTGCTCGGCACGTCGCTCGGGCTCGCGCTCCGACGCCACGGGATCGACGTACTCCTCTCCGACCGCAACCCCGAGCACGTCCGCACCGCTACCGGTCTCGGCGCCGGGCGCGCGTACGCCGACGAGAAGCCGGGCCTGGTCGTGGTGGCGGTGCCGCCCGACCACGTCGGAGCTGAGGTGGCCCGTGCGCTGGTCGAGACCGACGCGATCGTGACCGACGTCGGAAGCGTAAAGACCGCGCCGCTCCGGTCGCTCGCGGGGGTCTCCGGCACCGAGCGGTACGCCGGCAGCCACCCGATGGCGGGCAGTGAGCGGTCCGGGCCACTGGCCGCCACTGCCACGATGTTCGACGGTCGACCGTGGGCGGTGACGCCGCACGAGTCATCCGACCCGCGCACGGTCGAGGCCGTGACCGAGCTGGCCCGCCTCGCCGGCGGGAGCGTCGTACTCCTGAGCCCGGAGGAGCACGACATGGCGGTCGCGCGTACGTCGCACCTGCCACACCTGCTCGCCGTACTGGTGGCGGGGCGTCTGGCCGACGCGCCGGCCGAGCACCTCGCGCTCAGCGGGCAGGGAGTGCGCGACGTGACCCGCGTGGCCGGCGGAGACCCGGCCCTGTGGCAGCAGATCGTGACCGGCAACGCCCCGGCCGTGGCGGGCCTGCTCACCCAGGTGCGCGACCAGCTCGATGTGCTCATCGACGCCGTCGTGCGGGGCGAGCGCGAGCGGTTGGCCGAGATCCTCGAGCGCGGGGTGGCCGGGACCCTCGCCATTCCCGGTAAGCACGGCGGCCCGCCACGACCGACCGGCTCGGTGTTCGTCTCGGTGCCCGACCATCCGGGCGAGCTGGCCAGGCTGTTCGCGGACGCCGGCGAGAGCAACGTCAACATCGAGGACGTCCGGATCGACCACGACCCGGCCCGCGAGACGGGCCAGGTCGAGCTGGTCGTCGACGAGTCATCCGCCGAGCACCTCATGGAGTCGCTCGAGGCACGGGGCTGGGCAATCCATCGCTAGCCGACCACCGTACGTCGAGTGGCAGCGCCGGATCGACCGTGACCGTCGAGAACCGTCCAGGGCGCCCCTCACGGCTCCCGCGGAATCCGCCGGAGCGGTGCCGCACCGGTAGGCTGAGCCCTCGGCTCGGCGCCTCTCGGCCGGTCGGGCACACATCGGTGGTCGGGCGGAGTCTCGACCGCATCCCATCACGTCAGGAAGGGTTTTCGTGAGCGATCACGCGCGCACCGGCGTCGTCGTCGCGATCGACGGCCCGTCCGGGTCCGGCAAATCGAGCACGTCGCGCGGGGTGGCCGCGCGCCTGGGGCTGCGCTACCTCGACACCGGTGCGATGTACCGAGCTGTCACCTGGTGGATGCTCCGGCAGGGCGTACCGGTCGACGACCCTGCTTCGGTCGCGGCCCGCTGCGCGGAACCCATGATCACGATCGGCACCGACCCCCTGGCGCCGACCATCACCGCCGACGGCGTCGACGTCGCCGAGGCGATCCGCACCCCCGAGGTCACCGGTGCGGTCTCGGCCGTGAGCGCCGTGCCCCAGGTGCGGGCGCGACTGCTGATCCTGCAGCGCGATGCAATCGACGGCGGCGACATCGTGGTCGAGGGCCGAGACATCGGTGCGGTGGTGGCTCCGGACGCGGACGTGAAGATCTTTCTCACCGCGGACCCTTCGGCCCGGGCGGCTCGCCGCACTGCGGAGGAGGGCGGTTCGGACGTCGCCGCGACGGAGTCGTCACTGCTCGCCCGTGACCAGGTCGACTCGACCCGGGCGGCCTCGCCGCTGACCATCGCCGAGGGCGCCGTCCACATCGACAGCACGCCGTACACCCTGGACGAGGTCGTGGACCTCATCGTGGGCATGGTCGGGGCCGCCCGATGACAACGCGGCGGCACCCGCCCACCTGGCTGCTGCGCGGCGGCCGTCCGACGTCGCGCTGGCTGATCCGGCGTCGGTACGACGTGCGCGTGCACGGCGGCGCGCACGTCCCCCGGCGGGGACCGGTGATCCTCGCCGCCAACCACACCGGCGTCATCGACGGACCCCTGCTCGCGATCTTCAGCCCCCGCCCGGTGCACGCGCTGACCAAGGAGGAGATGTTCGAGGGTCGCCTCGGACGCTTCCTGCGACTCACCGGGCAGATCCCGCTGGACCGGACGCACACCGACCGTGCCGCGGTCCGTGCCTGCCTGAACGTGCTCGAGCGCGGGGGAGCGGTCGGCATCTTCCCCGAGGGCAACCGCGGCGCCGGCGACCTCACCCGCTTCCACAACGGCGCGGCGTACCTCGCCCTGGTCAGCGGGGCGCCGATCGTGCCGCTGATGATGTACGGCACGCGGCCGGCCGGCGGTGGCAAGGACGCACTGTCGACCCGCCACGCCGTGCTCGACCTGGTGTACGGCGCGCCGTTCCACGTCCGCGCCCACCCCTGGCCACGTACCAAGCGGTTGGTGACGGCCACCTCGACCATCCTGCACGAGCGGATGCGCGGCGAGCTCGAGGCGGGCCTGGCGCTCACCGGGCAGACGCTGCCCGGCCCGATCCCGGCCGCGTCCGCGGAGGAGATCTCATGAGCACGAGCGAAGAGTTCGAGCAGCCGAGCGGACCAGTACCGGTCCTCGCCGTGGTCGGGCGGCCGAACGTCGGCAAGTCCACCCTGGTCAACCGGATCCTGGGCCGCCGCGAGGCGGTCGTCGAGGACGTCCCCGGCGTGACCCGCGACCGGGTCTCGTACGACGCGACCTGGGCCGGCCGGGCGTTCACCGTCGTCGACACCGGCGGCTGGGACCCCGACGCGCGCGGTATGGCCGAACGCATCAAGGCCCAGGCCGAGGTCGCGGTCGGCCTCGCCGACGCGGTGCTGTTCGTGGTCGACGCCACCGTCGGGATCACCGACGCCGACGAGTCCGTCGTACGCGTGCTGCGGGCGTCGAAGAAGCCGGTGATCCTGGCTGCCAACAAGGTCGACGACCAGCGCACCGAAGCGGAGTCCCACGGGCTGTGGAACCTCGGCCTCGGCGAGCCGTTCCCGGTCTCGGCGCTGCACGGGCGCGGCTCCGGCGACATGCTGGACGCGATCATCGCCGCCCTGCCCGAGCCGCCGCCGGAGTCCTTCGAGCGGGTGATCGGCCCGCGCCGGGTCGCCATCGTCGGCAAGCCCAACGTCGGCAAGTCGTCGCTGCTCAACCGGCTGGCCGGCTCGGAGCGGGTCGTCGTCGACTCGGTGGCAGGTACGACGGTCGACCCGGTCGACGAGCTGGTGCACCTCGGCGGCCGGGACTGGCGGTTCATCGACACCGCCGGCATCCGCAAGCGGGTCAAGGAGGCGTCGGGTCACGAGTTCTACGCGTCCCTGCGCACCTCGACGGCCATCGACCGTGCCGAGGTGGCCGTGCTCGTGCTCGACGCCGACCAGAGCATCAGCGAGCAGGACGTGCGGATCCTGCAGACCGTCCGCGAGTCCGGTCGCGCGCTGGTCATCGCCTTCAACAAGTGGGACCTCGTCGACGAGGACCGCCGTCACTACCTCGAGCGCGAGGTCGAGCGCGAGCTCGTGCAGGCGCAGTGGGCGCCGCGGATCAACATCACGGCCCGCACCGGCTGGCACGTGGACCGGCTGGTCATTGCCCTCGACAAGGCGCTGGAGGGCTGGGAGACGCGCGTGACCACCGGCGCGTTGAACGCGTTCCTCGGTCGCCTGGTCGCCGAGCACCCGCACCCGGTGCGCAGCGGCAAGCAGCCGAAGATCATGTTCGGCACCCAGTCGTCGGTCGCGCCGCCGACGTTCGTGCTGTTCACGTCGGGCAAGCTCGACGCCGGCTACGAGCGCTACATCGAGCGGCGCCTGCGTGAGGACTTCGGCTTCGTCGGGACTCCGATCGTGCTCACCCAGCGGGTGCGCGAGAAGCGCAAGCGCTGAGTCCGACCTGCGTGAGAGCATGCCGGGCATGGTCACCGCGCATCAGGTGCTCGGCTTCGGGCTGGTGGCGCTCGTGCTGATCGCGATCCCGGGCCCGAGCGTGGTCTTCACGGTCGGACGCGCCATCACCTATGGTCGGGCGGTCGCCCTGATCACGGTGCTCGGCAACTCCCTGGGCCTGCTCGTCGTACTCGTGCTGGTCTCGGTCGGGTTGGGCAACCTGGTGGCGAGCTCCGACACGGTCTTCGAGGTGCTCAAGATCGGCGGCGCGGCGTACCTCGTCTGGCTCGGCATCCAGGCGTTGCGTCATCGGCACGGCGTCGACGTGACCGACGAGGCAGGGTCTGAGGTCAGCGGGCTTCGCGCGCTGCGGCAGGGTTTCGTGGTGGGCTTCACCAACCCCAAGGCCTATGTCATCTTCGGGGCCGTGCTTCCGGAGTTCGTGGACCGCGACCGCGGACAGGGCAGTCTGCAGATGCTGCTGCTCGGCCTGGTCGCGTTCGGGATCGGGCTGTGCTCCGACAGCCTCTGGGCGCTGCTGGCCAGCCAGCTGCGACGGTGGTTCAACGGTTCACCGTCGCGAGGGCGGGCACTCGGTACGGTGGGAGGCATGTCGATGATCGGGCTCGGTGTGGCAGTGGCGGTCGGCGGACGGCCGGACGCATGAGGGGTCGAGCGGTCGTCCTGGGCGTGGCGGCCGCGTTGGCGGTGAGTGGCGCGGCGTACGGCACGCACACCTCGGGGCCGCAGTCTCGAGACACGCGCGCCACCCGGTTGACCATCGGGGTGGCCGGGTCCCCGATCGCGGGCACCCACTGCAGGACGTTCCCGGCCGACAACTACTGGCATGCCGACATCCGCTCGCTGCCCGTGGCGGCGCGGAGCAAGCAGTGGCTCTCGCACATGTCGACATCGGTCGACCTGCACCCCGACTTCGGTCCGTCGTTCGGCGACGGGCCCAACTACGGCATCCCGATCACCGTGGTGCGGCACAGTCACCCCCGCGTGCGCGTGCACTTCACCTACGCGAGCGAGAGCGACCACGTGCGCTACCCGCTGGGGAAGGACACCCGGATCGAGGGTGGTCGCAGGTCGTCAGGGGACCGGCACGCCATCATCGTCGACCGTGGTGACTGCCGGCTCTACGAGACCTTCGCGACCCGGCTACGCAACGGCCACTGGCACGCGGGCTCCGGGGCGACGTGGTCGCTGACCTCGGACAAGCTGCGACCCAACGGCTGGACCTCGGCGGACGCGGCCGGACTGCCGATCCTACCGGGGCTGCTGCGCTGGAACGAGGTGAAGAACGACCACATCGACCACGCGATCCGTTTCACGACCGACATCACCTCGACCCACCATCTCTGGCCGGCCAGGCACGACGCCGGCTCGCGTTCGAGCCGCGCCTACCCACCGATGGGTGCCCGCTTCCGGCTGCGCGCGTCGTACCATCCGACCGGCCTCGGCCCGAAGGCCCGCGAGGTGGTGCGGGCCATGAAGATCTACGGGCTGGTACTTGCCGACAACGGATCGCCGTGGTTCTTCCAGGGTGAGCAGAACGGCAAGTGGCCGAACGGGCTGATCGAGGATCTCAAGCAGATCCCGGCGCGGCAATTCGTCGCCGTCGACACATCGTCGCTGAAGGTCTCCGGCGGTAGCGCCGCGACACCCTAGCTCTCGAGCGCCGCGTCCAGGGTGATCTCCACGCCCGTCAGTGCCTTGCTGATCGGGCAGCCGGCCTTGGCGTCGGGTGCCGAGTCAGCCGTCGTGCGGCAGCTGCTGGTGACGTACGGCACCCGCCAGGGTCGTCGCCGCCATGGAGTAGAAGAAGAAGAGCATCAGGCCGGCGGCGGCGCTGAGCGTCAGGCACAGGATCGCCAGGAAGAGCAGGATGTTGGCGATGGTCAGGTTGGTCATGGGGACCTCCTCGGGTCTGAGCCCACCGACGTCTGAGCCACGTCGGAGCCGCTGTTACCATTCTGCCCCATCCTGTCAACCCCCAAACGTACAGATTTGCCTAGCCCCGGAGGACTACGCCACCGGACCGTTCGTCAGTGTCACCGCGGCGGTGTGGCTCGTGCCGGACGGATCGGTCCAGGTCAGCGTCACGCGGTCGCCGGGGGAGTACGTCGTCACCGCGCGCCGCAGGGCCTTCGCGGTGTGCACCGGCGTGCCGTTGAGCGCGGTGATCGTGTCACCGGCGGTGACTCCAGCCCGAGCCGCGGGAGTGCCGGGGAACGTGTCGCCCACAGAGGTGTTCGTGCCGCTCAGTCCGACGCCGAGGAACGCAGGGGTCCCGTAGTCGTAGCGCGCGTTCACGATGCCCTGCTCCAGGTCGTCGGCGATGGTGAGCACCGTGCCGATCGGGATCGCGTAGCCGACCACGTCGCGGGCGCCGGAGGACGCCGCGGTCGTCATTCCCACGACCGCTCCCTGCGCGTCGTACGTCGCGCCTCCCGAGTCGCCGGAGATCACGTCGCTGCTGATCTCGATCAGACCGGTGAGCCGCTCGGTCTCGGTGCTGTCCGGGCTGTGGGTGGTGATGTGCTGGTCGGTGGCGAGCACCTTGCCATCGGCCGCGTTGAACGAGGACGCCGAGCCGCCGGCGTCGCCGACAGCGGTTACGGCGTCGCCTACGCTCACGTCGCCGGTGTCGGTCTGTACGGTCTGCAGGCCGCCGGCGTCGGTGAGCTGGAGGACCGCCACGTCGTCC
Source organism: Nocardioides sp. (assembly GCA_036741335.1). Classification (GTDB taxonomy): domain Bacteria; phylum Actinomycetota; class Actinomycetes; order Propionibacteriales; family Nocardioidaceae; genus Nocardioides. The sequence goes on from DAINSL010000019.1 coordinate 38,205, forward strand.
TTGGCGTCGGTGCCGACGACCGTAGCGGCGTACTTCTGGTGGGTGTCCATCACGGTGACCCTGATCCGGGTGGCGCCCTCCACGACGTGGTGGTTGGTCACCACCTCGCCGGTGCTGGTGAGGATCATGCCGGTACCGGCCGCCTTGCCGCCCTGGTACTTCAGCGTGGTGAAGATCCGGACCAGGCCGGTGAGCTGGTCGGTGCTGGCGGGCGTGCCGCCGGCGGCGGAGTCGAACGGTGCGCCTCCCGGCCCGCCCGCACCGCCGAACGGCGTTCCACCGAAGGGGGCGGTGCCGTTCTCACCCTGGTTGCCGAACCCGTAGGCCTGGGTCGGAGCGCCGGCGGTGCCGTGGTTGAACCGGCCGATGGCGAAGCCTCCCGCGCCCGCCGCCAAGACGATCGCGACCGCGATTCCGGCGGCCACGAGCCGCGGGCCG
>DAINSL010000019.1:38652-39166 GCA_036741335.1 Nocardioides sp.
CCGATGACACCAACGGCTGGCAACGCGAAATCGAAGTCTCCGAGCCAAGCCCGCGTGACCCCATCGAGCCCGATCGCGGACAGGACCTGATTGACCAGGCCCGACCCCGAGAGCACCCACTTCCAGGCGATTCCGGCGGCCACGAGCCGCGGGCCGCTGCGACGGTGCGCCGGCACGGGCGGCGGCGGGGTGGGTGCGTCGTACGGGTATGGGAACGGTGTGTCGGGCTCGTCCATGGGATCCTCCTGTTCGGATGTGTCCATCTAGCACCCGCATCCAGTGAGAACGCTGTGAGAGCCCTGAGACAGGCGTGTTGCCGGCCGAAGAAGTTGCTGAGCAGCGGCGACGTACGCCAGCGTACGTCGGACCAGCCGGCCGATTCGGGCGCTCCCGGGCGCTGCGATACCCTTCACACCGCCCAGCGGAGCCACTCCGACGGGCATCGGGCTGTGGCGCAGTTTGGTAGCGCACTTGACTGGGGGTCAAGGGGTCGCAGGTTCAAATCCTGTCAGCC
>DAINSL010000020.1:0-8784 GCA_036741335.1 Nocardioides sp.
CGGCGGCGTACATCAAGGACCACGTGACCAAGCCGGTCGTCGGCTACGTCGCCGGCTTCACCGCCCCCGAGGGCAAGACCATGGGCCATGCCGGGGCCATTGTCTCCGGCTCGTCGGGCACCGCGGCCGCCAAGAAGGAGGCCCTCGAGGCCGTCGGCGTCAAGGTCGGCAAGACACCGTCCGAGACCGCCGAGCTGATGCGCGCGATCCTCGCCGGCTGACGCTGGCCTCCCCGCCCAGGCGGTGACGGGGTGTCGCGAGATCGTCGAGGGCGGCCGCCCTGCGACACCCGTTCCGAGGCGCGACTGCCGGGATACTCCCCGACGTTCTGGTTGCGAAAAAGGGGAGATCGGCAGCCAAATCGTCGGGGACTATCGCGTATCGGGCCGGGCGACCGGCTGACGACGGCCCGGAAGGGTGCTCACTCGGGCATCGCGGCGAGCCGCTCCCCGGCGCGCGTGACCAGCGCGACGAACTGCCGGTTGGTCAGGGTGTGCGTGCCGTCGGGCACGAAGCCGACCTGTGCGACCGCGCCACGGTGGCGCACGATGCCCATGTAGAACGTCACGGTCTCCTTGTCGGTGACCTGGGTCCGCACCCGCCAGGCGGTGAGATCGGCCGACGTGGCGAGCCGCTCCACCTTGGTGCCGAGCTCGCGGTGGGTGCAGGTGCCCAGCTTGTTGCGCACCCCGCTGACGAACCCGCGCGCTTTGGCGTCGGGCAGCCGGCCGACCGTCTCGGTCAGGCCGAACGTGTCGGACAGCTGGGCGCCGGGCGCCAGGAACGAACGCGTCGCGTCGTGGGTCCAGCCGTGACCGTGGAAGCTGCTCTGGTCGCAGCCGGTGGCGGCGAGATTGCGCACCGCCTGGCGCGGCGTCGTACCGGCCCAGGGGCGTTGGACCCCGGCGACCGGCGGCAGGTCGAACTCGCTGAGCGTCATCGGCCACCGGCCCGCAGCCGGCACCGTTACGACGTGCGCCTGGGGCAGAGCGGAGCACCGGCCGCCGCCCGCGGTGGCACACAGGTTGTCGACCGCCGAGACCAGCAGGCGCAGGTTGGCGGCCAGGTCCGGCGTCGCGGCATCATCGGTCCGCGTCACGGTGACCGTGGTGGCCCGGCCGGTGCGGGCCAGGCCGAGCACCAGGGTGACCGCGGGCCGCTGCCAGGCCCGGATCGCGTACTGCTCGGCCTCGTCGCCGAGGCCGCTGACCCGACGTACGGACAGCAGCTGCATCTGGGGGGTCAGGCAACCCGCGAACCACCCAGCGGCGGTGGTGTAGCCGCGGGTGGCCCCGGAGTTGTCGGTGGAGTACTCGACGGACTGGACCGCCGCCATCGTCGCGTGGCCCGGCCGGTGCCGGGCGGTGAAGTTCCGGACCAGGGTCGTCTCGGCGTGCGGATCGGCATAGTTGCGGCGCTGACACGGGAGCGTGGCGCCCTGCCCGGGATCGGTGCCGGTGACCCGCCAGCTGCGGCCGTGGACGGCCCGGCCGACCTGGGCGCCGCTCAGCAGCGACGCGGGCGTGATCGCCGGTGGCGTCGCCGGCGGTCGGGTGCCGTCGTGGCCGGGGGAGGGGACGCTGGTGAGCCGGTCGCGGGCCGACGCCAGCGTCGGGCGTACGCCGTGCGCGTCCTGGACCAGCAGGCCGCTCCCGACCAGGGTCGCCACCACCAGTGCGGCTCCGGCAACCGCGTGGGCACGTCGTCGCGCCGTCCCTGCGCGCCGGATGATCGTGGCTCGCGGCCACCGCTGGTCGGCGCAGTGCGCGCCGAGCCGGTCGAAGAGCGGTCGCATCGCGGTCGTGGACACCTCGCGGTGCAACGAGAACTGGGTGGTCGCTGTCTGGAGTCGGCGCTCGGCCTCGCCGAGGGGGAGGCCCAACTCGCGCGCCATCTCCTGACGCGACGCGTTGGTGAGCTGGGTGAGCAGCAGCGCCCGGCGGGCACCGACGGGGAGGCGGGCCAGGGCGTCCAGCGTGGCGAGCACCTCGGGGTCGAGCCTGCGGTCGCGGTGCCAGATCCGGGCCGAGTGCCGGCGTTGGGCGTGCGTCCAGGCATGCGGCCGGACCCAACCCTCGGGGTCCTCGAGCCGGCGTACCTTCGACCAGTGGTGCCAGGCGGCGATGAACGCGTCGCGCACCGCGCCCCGCGAGGCGGGCAGGTCACCGGTGAGGGCGAAGACCTGCACGAGCAGGCGATCCCGGGCCTGGGCGTAGAACGCGTCGAACCGCTCGGCATCGGACATGGCCCGCCCACGGTACGCCGGGGCGCGACGCCGGCGGTAAGCGGAGCGAGGACCCCGGTCGCCTGCGAACCCGCCGCCCCCGGCGTGGCAGCCGGTATCGCCGCGTCCGTGCGGGTGATGATGAACGTGCCATGACCTCGCTGCTTCCCGCTCCGCGCCGGACAGACCGGAACGCCGGCGCCGACCGGGGGGATGCGGCCCATCGCCGCCCGCTGGTGCTGCTCGCGGCCCTCGCGGGGATCGCCGCGGCGGGCACCACCCTCGCCGTCTGCCTGGCCGGCGGTGTCGTCGGCTGGTTCCTCACCGACGCCGGCGCGCACGGTGCACCCCGGGACGGACTCCGGGTGGGCGCGCTCGGCTGGCTGATGGCACACGGTTCGGGCATCTATGTCGACGGCGTGCACCTGACCGCCTTACCCCTGGGCCTGACCCTGCTCTGCGCGGTGGTGGTCTGGAGACTCGGCCTGCGCCTGGGCGACTCGGTCTCCGGGCACGGTCCCGACGCGGACGCGATCGCCGACGGCGTCCGCGACTGGACGGTGGCCTCGGCCACCGCGATCTTCACGGCCGGCTACCTCGCGGTCGCCGTGGTCACCGACCGGCTCGCGGCGACGCCGGCGACCGCACCCTCGCTGTTCTCCGCGCTCGTCCGGGTGGTCCTGCTGTGCGGCGTGGTCGGCGGTGTCGCCGTCGCGGTCGGCTCCGGCCGGGCCGCCATCTGGACGTCGTTCCTGCCCGTCTCGGTCCGTGCCGCCTCGGCTGCCGCCTGGCGCATCCTGGTCCGGTACGCCGCGCTGTCCGCGCTCGTGTTCGGCGTGGCCCTCGCCGTGGACTGGGACGGCGCCGTCAACGTGATGTCGCAGCTCCACACCAGCCCGGGCGCGGCCGCGCTGCTGATCGGGCTGTGCGCGCTGCTGGTCCCCAACGCCGCCGCCTTCGGCGGCTCCTACCTGCTGGGTCCCGGGTTCGCGGTCGGCACCCACACCCTGGTCACCCCGACCGCGGTCGCGCTCGGACCGCTGCCGATGTTCCCGCTCCTGGCCGCCCTCCCCGACCCGGGCCCGACGCCGGGCTGGACGGTCGCCCTGCTCGCCCTGCCACCGTTGCTGGCCGCCGTGGTGTCCTACCGCGTCCTGCGCCGTTACCCGACGACCCGATGGGACGACGCCGCGCTGCGCGGGGCCGGGGCCGGGCTGCTGTGCGCGGTCGGCTTCGCGGTGGTCGCGTCCCTCGCCGTCGGCTCGGTCGGCCCCGGCCGGATGACGCACGTCGGACCGTTCGTCTTCCAGGTCCTGCTCCACGGCATCGCCACGTTCGGGGTCGGCGGCCTGCTGGGTTCGATGGTCGCGACCTGGCGCGCCCGCCGGGCCTGACCCGGCGTCGTTCAGCTCTCGGCTGGGGCGACTCCTCCGCGCGGTGTCAGCGCGTCGAGTCGACCATCACCGGCTGGTAGCCGACCCGGACCGTCGTCTGGCCGTACACGGCGTCGGCTTGCACGGGCACGTCGACGGTCCGGACGGAGTTCCGCGGCCGCGTTGCTGCCCGGACGAGTCCGGCGCTTCTGAGTCCGACCAGACCACGGACCGTGGCGCGACGTGGGTGAATCGCCAGGACTTGGGCCGTCCGGCCCACGGTCGATGGCCCCGTCGTCCCAGGCCCATGGGCCCGATGTACAAGAGCCTTCAGCCACGCTGGCCTAGACTCCCGGCCGTGTCCGACACCCCGTTGCGCGTCGTCGTCCTCGTGTCCGGCTCCGGCACCAACCTCCAGGCCCTTATCGACGCCGCGACCGACCCGTCGTACGGCGCGGCCGTGGTTGCCGTGGGCGCGGACCGGGACGCCGTCGAGGGACTTGCCCGGGCCGGGCGGGCCGGCATCCCGACGTTCGTCCATCGGGTGAAGGACTTCGAGACGCGCGAGGCATGGGACGCCGCACTGACCGGTTCGGTCTCGTCGTACGAGCCGGACCTGGTGATCTCGGCCGGGTTCATGAAGCTGGTCGGCGAGACGTTCCTGGCGGCGTACGGCGGTCGGTTCCTGAACACCCATCCGGCGCTCTCGCCGTCGTTCGACGGGATGCACGGGCCGGCCGAAGCGCTGGCGTACGGCGTGAAGGTCACCGGCTGCACGCTGTTCGTCGTCGACGCCGGCATCGACACCGGCCCGATCGTGGCCCAGACCGCCGTCCCGGTGCTGGAGGACGACACCGCGTATTCGCTCCACGAGCGGATCAAGACGTCCGAGCGGACGATGCTGGTCGAGGCGGTCGGCCGGATCGCGCGCGACGGCTTCTCCGTCGACGGCCGGGTCGTGCGTTTCGGTCGGTGACTCGGCCCTCGGTGGTCGAGCTTGTCGAGACCAACCGTTAGGCTGGCCGCACACGACTGGCGCGGGTGGGAAACCACCGGGGAGTGACCCAGCCGAGACCGCCGAGAGACGGCACGGCCGAGGGTGACACGGAGAGCATCGACCGCCTGGGTGCTCCACACCGACAGGAGTGAGTGACGTGAGCGATCGCATCCCGATCAGGCGAGCCCTGGTCTCCGTCTACGACAAGACCGGCCTCGACGACCTCGTCCGCGGGCTGGCCCACGCCGACGTGGAGCTGGTGTCGACGGGCGGTTCGGCGGCCCGGATTCAGTTCCTGGGCCTGCCGGTCACCAGGGTCGAGGACCTCACCGGCTTCCCCGAGTGCCTCGACGGCCGGGTGAAGACGCTGCACCCGGCGGTGCACGCGGGCATCCTCGCCGACCGCCGCCTCGACTCCCACGTCGCACAGCTCGCCGACCTCGGCATCGAGCCGTTCGACCTCGTGGTCTCCAACCTGTACCCATTCACCGAGACTGTCGCGTCCGGGGCCTCGCCCGACGAGTGCGTGGAGCAGATCGACATCGGCGGCCCGTCGATGGTCCGGGCCGCGGCCAAGAACCACCCGTCGGTCGCCATCGTCACCAGCCCGACGGCGTATAACGACGTGCTGACCGCTGTGGCCGCCGGCGGTTTCACGCTCGAACAGCGGAAGCGTCTGGCTGCCGAGGCGTTCGCCCATACTGCGGCGTACGACGTTGCGGTGGCCTCGTGGATGGGCGCTGGGCCAGATCAAGGGGGGCTCACCGACACCAGCGACGGCACCGGCTTCCCGGCGTTCACGGGCGCGACGTGGCAGCGGCAGGCCTCGCTCCGGTACGGCGAGAACCCCCACCAGCCGGCGGCGCTCTACAGGCGAGATCAAGGACGGCCCGGCAGTGCCGGACTCACTGGGGCCGAGCAGCTCCACGGCAAGGAGATGTCCTACAACAACTACGTCGACACCGACGCCGCCCGCCGCGCTGCCGGCGACTTCGCCGGACCGGCCGTGGCGATCATCAAGCACGCCAACCCCTGTGGCATCGCGGTCGGGGCCGACGTCGCCGAGGCGCATCGTCGGGCGCATGCCTGCGACCCCGTGTCGGCGTTCGGTGGCGTGATCGCGGTCAACCGGCCGGTCTCGAGAGAGATGGCCGAGCAGGTGGCCGAGGTCTTCACCGAGGTGATCGTGGCGCCCGACTACGAGGAGGGCGCGGTGGAGATCCTGCGGGGCAGGAAGAACATCCGGATCCTGCGGTGCCCCACCGACGAGCACCCCGACCCAGTGGAGTTCCGGGGCATCTCGGGGGGCGTGCTGATGCAGCGGGCCGACCACGTCGACGCCGTGGTCGAGGGTGGGGGCGACGATCCGGCGACCTGGACCCTCGCGACCGGCGAAGCCGCACCCGACGACGTCCTGGCCGACCTGGCGTTCGCCTGGCGCGCGTGCCGTGCGGTCAAGTCCAACGCGATCCTGCTGGCGCAGGACGGCGCGTCGGTCGGGATCGGCATGGGCCAGGTCAACCGCGTCGACTCCTGCCGTCTCGCGGTCTCGCGGGCGGGCGAGCGGGCGGCCGGCTCGGTCGCGGCCTCCGACGCGTACTTCCCGTTCGAGGACGGTCCGCAGATCCTGATCGACGCCGGCATCCGGGCGATCGTGCAGCCCGGCGGCTCGGTCCGCGACGAGCTGACCGTCAAGGCCTGCGAGGAGGCCGGCGTGACGATGTACCTCACCGGCACCCGCCACTTCTTCCACTGAGAGCGACGAGATGACCGCACGCATCCTGGACGGCACCGCGACCTTGCGGACCATCAAGGCCGAGCTCGCCGAGCGCGTCGGCGCACTCAAGGAGCGCGGGATCACTCCGGGCCTCGGCACGGTCCTGGTCGGGGACGACCCGGGATCGCGCTGGTATGTCGACGCCAAGCACAAGGACTGCGCCTCGATCGGGATCACCTCGATCCGGCGTGACCTCCCGGCCACCGCGACCCAGGCCGAGGTGGAGGCGGTGATCGACGAGCTGAACGCCGACCCGGCCTGCACCGGCTTCCTGGTCCAGCAGCCGACCGGGCTCGACGAGTTCGCGCTGCTGTCGCGGGTCGACCCGGACAAGGACGTCGACGGGCTGCACCCGATGAACCTGGGCAAGCTGGTGCTGGGCAAGGCAGGACTGCTGCCGTGCACGCCCGTCGGCGTCCTCGAGCTGCTGCGTAGGCACGGAGTCGAGATCGCCGGCGCCGAGGTGGTGGTGGTCGGCCGCGGGCTCACGGTCGGACGCCCCCTCGGTCTCCTGCTCACGCGGCGTACCGAGAACGCGACGGTGACGCTGTGCCACACCGGCACCCGTGACCTCGCGGCCCACGTGCGCGGCGCCGACATCGTGGTCGCCGCAGCGGGTGTGCCGGGCATCATCACCGCTGACATCGTCAAGCCGGGGGCCGCCGTGCTCGATGTCGGCGTCTCTCGCGTGGACGGCAAGATCGCCGGCGACGCGGCGGCGGACGTGGCCGAGGTCGCGGGCTGGGTCTCGCCCAACCCGGGAGGAGTCGGGCCGATGACGCGCGCGATGCTGCTCTCGAACGTCGTCAGCATCGCGGAGCAGGCACACTGAGCACCGTGGAGGACCTCCAACCCCCCGGCCACGCCGACGAGCCGGTGCCCCCCGCGCCCGGCGACATGTCGGGGGAGCCGGGCGCCGAGCCGACCGCGGCCGAGCGCGCCGAGGCCGCCCGACGTCGGCGTCCGTCGACGGTCGGCGGCGCGATCTACCTGGCCGTGCTCGCCGCCGCCGCCGCGGGACTCGGCATCGTCTCGCAGGGCAACTGGCGACTGGGCGTGAAGTGGATCGGAGCCTCGCTGGTGGTCGCGGCCGCGGTCCGGCTCGCGCTGCCGGCCCGGGAGGCCGGGATGCTCGCCGTACGCCGACGCCTGGTCGACGTCGGCCTCCTCACCGCCGTCGGGCTGTTCTTGTGGTTCCTCTCCACGAACATCCCCAACCAGCCCGTCCCCTGAACCGGCTCATCGTGACGCCCAGCGTCAGATGAGGCCGAGAGCGGTGACCGCTTCGCGCTCGTCGGCGAGCTCGGCGACCGACGCGTCGATCCGGCCACGGGAGAAGTCGTCGATCTCGAGGCCCTGGACGATCGACCAGTCGCGGTCGGACGTCGTCACCGGGAACGACGAGATCAGGCCTTCCGCGACGCCGTACGACCCGTCCGAGACGACCGCCATCGAGACCCAGTCGCCCTCGGGCGAGCCCTGGAGCCAGTCGCGGGCGGCGTCGATGGTCGCGGATGCGGCAGAGGCTGCGGACGACGAGCCGCGCGCCTCGATGATCGCGGCGCCGCGCTTGGCGACGGTCGGGATGAACGTGTTCTCCAGCCAGTCCTGGTCACCGACGACCTCGGCGGCGTTGCGCCCGCCGACCTCGGCGTGGAAGAGGTCGGGGTACTGCGTGGCCGAGTGGTTGCCCCAGATCGTCATCTTCGTGATCTCCGAGACGGCCGCGCCGGTCTTGGCGGCCAGCTGCGAGATCGCGCGGTTGTGGTCGAGGCGCGTCAGCGCCGAGAAGCGCTCCCGGGGGATGTCCGGGGCGTTGGACATCGCGATCAGGGCATTGGTGTTGGCCGGGTTCCCGGTCACGCCGATACGTACGTCGTCGGCCGCGACGGCGTTGAGGGCCTTGCCCTGCGCGGTGAAGATCGCCCCGTTGGCCTCCAGCAGGTCGCCGCGCTCCATGCCCGGGCCGCGCGGCCGGGCGCCGACGAGGAGCGCGAGGTTGACACCGTCGAAGATCTGCTCCGGGTCCGACCCGATGTGGACGCCCGCCAGCGTCTTGAACGCGCAGTCGTCGAGCTCCATGACCACGCCCTCGAGCGCCTTGAGCGCCGGCTCGATCTCCAGCAGCCGCAGCTCGACCGGGCGGTCCGCGCCCAACAGGGAGCCGCTCGCGAGACGGAACAGGAGGCTGTAGCCGATCTGGCCGGCGGCGCCGGTGACGGCGACCTTGAGGGGAGCTGAGCTCACGGGATGTCTCCTCGACGTGACGGATCCGACGCTCCCGACGCTAGCAGCGGAGGACGCCCGCACTTCGGGCGGGCTGTCATGCTGCACGCATGACTCGCGGGGCGGCCTGGGCAGCCCGCGGGACACTCCTCGCGTTCGGTGCCGGACTGCTCGTCGGGTGCGGCGG
>DAINSL010000020.1:8794-38721 GCA_036741335.1 Nocardioides sp.
GCCCCAGTGGCATCGACGGCCTGACCATCCCGACACCGAGCCCGGACCCGCGCGACTTTTCGGGCCCCGTCGACAACCCCTGGTTTCCGCTGGAGACCGGCACCCGCTGGACCTACCGGCGCTACACGCCCACCAGCGTGGACACGTTGATCGCGACGGTGCCTCCGGCCACGCATCGAGTCGACGGGGTCGCGACCACGGCGCTGCGTTTCGTCGTACGCCGTCCCGATGGCCGTACGACCTTCGCTGCGGTCCGCTGGTACGCCCAGGACACCGCGGGCAACGTGTGGTGGTTCGGTCAGCGCGTCGAGCGAGGTTTCCTCGTCGACCCACTCGCCCCCCGGGCCTGGGTCGCGGGGCGACAGGGTGCCCGAGCGGGTCTCGTCGTGTCCGCCCACCCGCGGCTGGGCGACGGGTTCGCCAACGGGTCCCAGAGTGGCGTGATGGAGCGTCGGTCGACCGTGATGTCGCTCGACGCGACGGTGGCCCTTCCTCGCGGCATCTACCACCACACGCTCGAGACCCAGGACCTGAGCGGGCTGAAGCCGACTCTCGTGGTCCAGAGCTTCTTCGCCCGCGGCGTGGGCCTCGTCGCCCAGCAGGCCACCGAGGCAGCCGCCACCGAGCTGACGCTGGTCCGGGTCCGCCGGCCCTGACCGGTCCGAGAGGCCCGCAGATGGCGAGCCAAGCCCTGGTTTGCCTGACCTCAGGCCACCCAACTAGCGTCGCCAAGGTGACCGACGCCGCGCAGCCCTCACCGATCATCTACACCCACACCGACGAGGCGCCGCTGCTGGCGACGTACTCCTTCCTGCCGATCATCTCGGCGTACGCCGGGCAGGCAGGCGTGGACGTCGAGACCCGCGACATCTCCCTGGCCGGGCGGATCATCGCCCAGTTCCCCGACCGGCTCACCGACGACCAGCGGCAGGACGACGCACTTGCCGAGCTCGGCGAGCTCGCGAAGCGGCCCGAGGCCAACATCATCAAGCTGCCCAACGTCTCGGCGTCGATGCCGCAGCTCAAGACGGCCATCGCGGAGCTGCAGAGCCAGGGCTACGACCTGCCCGACTACCCCGAGAACCCCGCGACGCGCGATGAGTTGGCCGTCCGGACCCGCTACGACAAGGTCAAGGGCAGCGCGGTCAACCCGGTCCTCCGCGAGGGCAACTCCGACCGGCGTGCCGCGGACTCGGTCAAGGGGTTCGCCCGCGCGCATCCCCACTCGATGGGTGCCTGGACCCCTGACTCGAAGACCAACGTGGCCACCATGGGGCGGCACGACTTCAAGTCCAACGAGCAGTCGGTGGTGATCGCGGGCGACGACACGCTCCGGATCGAGCACGAGGCGGCCGACGGCACGGTCACCGTGCTCAAGGAGTCCCTGCCCGTGCTCGCCGGTGAGGTGGTCGACGGGACCGTGCTCGAGGTCGCAAACCTCCATGCGTTCGTCGCCAACGCGATCGCGCGTGCCAGGGCCGAGGGCGTCCTGTTCTCCGTCCACCTCAAGGCGACGATGATGAAAGTCTCCGACCCGATCATCTTCGGCCACGTCGTCACCGCGTTCTTCCCAGAGGTGTTCGCGACGTACGGCGAGCAGCTCGCGGCCGCCGGGTTGAGCCCCAACAACGGCCTCGGCGGGATCATGGCCGGCCTGGACGCGCTGGAGAACGGCGCCGAGATCAGGTCCGCCTTCGAGGCCGGGATCGCGGCGGGACCGGCACTGGCGATGGTCGACTCCGACCGGGGGATCACCAACCTGCATGTGCCGTCCGACGTGATCGTCGACGCGTCGATGCCCGCGATGATCCGTACCAGCGGGCACATGTGGGGCCCGGACGGGCAGGAGGCGGACACCCTCGCGGTGATCCCCGACTCGTCGTACGCCGGCATCTACCAGGTCGTCATCGACGACTGCCGTGCCCACGGCGCCTTCGACCCGACCACGATGGGCTCGGTGCCCAACGTCGGGCTGATGGCACAGGCCGCGGAGGAGTACGGCTCCCACGACAAGACCTTCGAGATCGCCACCGCCGGCACCGTGCGCGTCGTCGACGGTTCCGGTGAGGTGCTCATGCAGCACGACGTCGAGGCCGGGGACATCTGGCGGGCGTGTCAGACCAAGGACGTGCCGGTCCGCGACTGGGTCAAGCTCGCGGTCACCCGCGCCCGCGCGACCGGGGTTCCGGCGGTTTTCTGGCTCGACGAGAGCCGCGCCCACGACGCCAACCTGATCGACAAGGTCGGGGCCTACCTCCCCGAGCACGACACCGGCGGTCTGGAGATCCAGATCCTCAGTCCCGAGCTCGCCATCGCCTTCTCGCTCGCGCGGATCCGCCGGGGCGCGGACACGATCTCGGTCACCGGGAACGTGCTGCGCGACTACCTCACCGATCTCTTCCCGATCCTCGAGCTGGGCACCAGCGCGAAGATGCTGTCGATCGTCCCGCTGATCAACGGCGGTGGACTGTTCGAGACCGGCGCCGGCGGCTCCGCTCCCAAGCACGTGCAGCAGCTGGTCAAGGAGAACTACCTGCGCTGGGACAGCCTGGGGGAGTTCCTCGCGCTGGCCGAGTCGCTCGCCAAGTTCGCAGAAGTGCACGACAACCGGCACGCAAGGATCCTGGGCGAGACGCTGGACCGCGCCACCGGCACGTTCCTCAACGAGAACAGGTCCCCGTCGCGCAAGGTCGGCTCCATCGACAACCGCGGCTCGCACTTCTACCTGGCGATGTACTGGGCCCAGGAGCTGGCCACGCAGGAGGACGACCCGGAGCTGGCGGCGAAGTTCGCCGATCTCGCCGTCAGGCTGGCCAACGACGAGAAGACCATCACCGAGGAGCTGATCGCGGTGCAGGGTCACCCGGTCGACCTCGGTGGCTACTACCGCCCAGACGACGCCAAGGCGTCGGAGGTGATGCGGCCGTCGCGGACGTTCAACGAGGCGCTGGCCTCCCTGGGCTGACCCTGCCGGACGTCATAGGTTCCGGCCGCCCGGGCGACCCTTTCCTATGACGTCCCGCTGGGGTCGGCGGCCAGGGCCGGGAATTCGTGGCACGCCCCCGCACCTTCACACTGGTGTGAGCATGAGCACCCCCATGACGACCACGACGTCCGCCGGAGCGACCGGCCGCGCCACGGTGCCCGGCCTGGCGATCCTCGCGCTGGCGATGGGCGGTTTCGCCATCGGGACCACGGAGTTCATGGCGATGGGCTTGCTGCCCCAGATCGCCGACGGCGTCGGTGTCTCCGTCCCGACCGCCGGACACCTGATCTCGGCCTACGCCCTCGGGGTCGTCGTCGGTGCTCCCGTGCTGGCCGTCGCCGGCGCCCGGCTCCCGCGGCGCGGGCTCCTGGTGGCGCTGATGACGGCGTACGCCGTGGCGAACGTGCTCAGCGCGGTGGCCGGCAGCTACGGGCTGCTCCTGCTCTCGCGGTTCCTCGACGGCGTACCTCACGGCGCCTTCTTCGGGGTGGCCTCCCTGGTCGCCGCCGACCTGGCCCGGCCCGGTCGCCAGGGGCGTGCCATCGCGATGGTGATGATCGGGCTCTCGGTCGCCAACGTCGTGGGGGTGCCCGCGGCCACCTGGCTCGGTCAGCACCTGGGCTGGCGGTCCGCCTTCTGGGTGGCCGCCGCCCTCGCCCTCCTGACCACCCTCCTGGTCCTCGCGTTCGTGCCCGCCTGCCCGGGCAACGCCGAGGCGACCGGCCGACGGGAGCTCCGGCTGTTCGCCGAGCCGCAGGCCTGGCTGACCCTGCTCGCTGGTGCGATCGGCTTCGGCGGCATGTTCGCCCTCTACTCCTACATCGCCAACGTCGTCACCCTCCTCGGCGGGCTGCCCGACGGAGCGGTCCCGGTGTTCCTGCTCGCGTTCGGCCTCGGCATGGTGTCCGGGACCTGGGTCGCGGGCGCGCTCGCGGACTGGTCGGTCTTCCGCTCCCTGCTCGGCTCGTCGTCGGCGATGGCGGTCCTGCTCGTGGTGTTCGCCTTCGTCGCCTCCACCGGCTGGCCGGCGCTCGTCCCTGCCTTCCTGGTCGCCGTGGCCTCGTCGGTCCTGGTGGTCAACCTCCAGCTCCGGCTGATGGACGTCGCCGGCGACGCCCAGACGCTCGGCGCGGCGATGAACCACGCCTCGCTCAACATCGGCAACGCGGTCGGCGCGTGGCTCGGCGGCCTCGTGATCGCCGCCGGCTGGGGCTACCGGGCACCGTCGCTCGTCGGCGCCGTCCTCGCGGTGGCCGGGCTGCTCGTGCTGCTGGTCTCGGCCCGCGCCCACCGGCGCGACGCCGTAGCCGGCTAGGAGCCGGGCTTCGCGCAGACACCGCCGCGCTGCTGCGCGTCCGGGATCAGGTCGAAGTCGGAGGTGAGCACGAACGTCCCTGCCCGGTGCGCGTGCAGCAGGGTCCACTGGCCGTCCTGGGAGAGGCAGCCGCGGGCGCGGACCCCCCGCGACACCGGCACGGTCCCGTCGAGCACCGCGAGGTGGCTGGACCAACGGATCTGGATAGGGACGAGACCGGGCCCGCTGACCTGCATCCGGAGCTGGTTGCCCGACATCGAGATGACCTGGGCGCCTCGCACCAGCGGCGCCGGGTTGTCGACGGTGTAGAGCGTCCAGTTGGCGTTGCTCCACACCAGGTGCAGGTAGGGCAGGCCGGTCGCGATCAGCTTGGCCTCGTCGACCGAGGCGAAGTCCAGTTTCGTGGACGGGACCGCGACGTAGGCGACCGCGAGCTGGTCGAGCCACGCCCGGTACGACGTGGAGGTCAGCGCTCCGTCCTTGTAGAAGATCGGGTTGTCGACCATGTCGGTCTGGCGCTCCCAGCCGCGCGCGACGGGAGTGGACTCACCGACGTAGCGTGCCGCGCCCTTGGTCTGCGGCTCGACGACCTCGACCCGCTGCCCGACGGCCTCGCCCGTGTCGAGACGCTGGCTCAGCTGGGCCAGCAGCGGCTGGTAGTACGACGCCCGCGCGGACGGGGATTCGGCCTCCGCGAGCTGCCAGGTGACGTCGACGGCGGGGAAGATCAGGGCCAGGCAGCTGAGAGCCACGAGATGCCGGTCGGGCCGATGGCCGTAGCCGACGATCAGCGGGGCGGCCAGCAGCCACACCATCCGGGTGAGGTTGAGCCCGACACTGTTGGGGACCAGCATGCAGACGAGCAGGCCGACGCCGACGATCACGGCACCGGTCCGGATCGTCGACTCGCGGCAGGCCACGGCGACGAGCGCGAGGCCGACCAGCGCGAACATGATCTGGCCCGGCGGGGAGGCCATGATGCCGGGACTGCGGAACAGCAGGGCCAGCGCACCGAGGGAGAGACCGGTGGCGCCCCCGACGACCAGGGCCTCGGTCCGGCGGGTGCGGTCACTCAGCAGCACCGCGGCGGCGACGATCCCGGTGAAGAGCCCGGCGAGCGGACTCCCCAGGACGCTGACCACGGTGGCGACCCCGGCCAGCCACGGATGCCGGTGGAAGACGGCGTAGATCGCCAGCATCGCCGCGGCCAGGCCGACCAGGAAGGTGATGCGGCCGCCGAAGAGGTTGAGCAGCACGGTCGCCGCGAAGACGACGCTCGCGGCCCGTGGCCTGGCCGACTCACGAAGCAGCAGGTGGGCCACCCACATGCAGATGGCGGACGCGATGGCACCGGTCGTGGCCACGCCGATCGTCGCCATCACCGCCGGAGCCACCACGGAGTACGTCGGGAGCTCCATGCCGCCGTACCAGCCCGGCCACCAGGAGACCGACCCGAGACGCTGGAAGATCGCCGCGCGGGTGGCCTGGGCCGCGAAGTCGGGCACCGGGGGCACCAGGATCAGGTAGAGCGCCAGGCCGACGGCAGGCACGAACCACGTCAGCATGCGCCGGGTGCGCAGCGACGAGATCGTGGTCGGCAGACTCACGCGTCCCCCTCGTGTCGGATGACCTTCCGCCATTGTGCCAACAGGGTGGTCCCGGACGGAATTCCCCCCGGTGCGCTCAGCGTCGGGATGCCCGCCACTCCTCGATCAGCACGTCGGACCAGACGAGGTCGGCGCGACCGCCGTGCACGACCGTGCCGAGCCGCTCGGTGCCCCACGGCGTGAAGCCGTTGGCCCCGATCACGTGCTGCGAGGCGTCGTTCCCGACGGCCGCGCCGGCGGTCATCCGCCGCACCCCGAGGTCCTCGAACCCGTAACGCACGACCTCGGCCATGGCCCGGGTCATCACACCGCGTCCACGCGCGTCGGGGTGTGTCCAGTAGCCGATCTCGAGCTCCACCTCCGGGACGTAGTCGAAGAACGCCACCGAGGCGAGCGCGAGGTCGTCGTCCGGCTCGACCACGGCCCAGGTCACGCCGTGGCCGGTGGCACGGCTCTCCGACTGGTGCTCGAGCCAGGCCAGGGCCTGCGCTTCGTCGTACGGGTCGGGCAGGGCGCCGAGCCACTGCCGCGAGCGGTCGTCGTTGCACGCATCGACGATCCGGGGGACGTCGGACGGGCGCCACGCGCGCAGCCGCACCCCTTCCGCTTCGAGCACCGGACACTCCAGCCACACGGCGCGCGGCTGTCGGTCGTCGGACGCCAGCAGCGTGCCCGACCACCCGTCGACCAGCTCGCCGCGGTGGCGCACGTAGCGACGCAGCGTGCCGTCGAAGGAGAAGCCGAGGCGCCATGCGAGCCGACGCGAGGCCCAGTTGCCGAGGTGTGCATGCCAGACGACCGTGGCGACGTCCTTCTCGTCGAAGCCCCAGTCGAGTAGGAGCCGGCAGGCACGCTCCATCGTGTCGGTGCCGCGGACCCACGGGTGGGAGCCGAACGCGATCTCGGCGCGTCCACCACCCTCGTCGCGCAGCTCGACCGTGCCGGCGTACCGGCTCTCGGCCTCCACGGCGAACCCCCAGCTCGTCCCGTCCGCCCAACCGGCCGGCATGGTCCGCCTGACGAAGGCCCGGCCGTCCTCGAGTGAGTAGGGGACCGGCACGGTGGTCCACCGGATGCTGGTCGGGTCCTGGCTCTGCTCGGTGACGCCGTCTACGTCGCCGTCACGGTGGGCGCGGAGCGTCACGGTGCCGTCGGTCAGGGTCGGGGCACCGGACCGGTCGGACATGGGCTGGTCGGACATGTCGGCACCCTGCCAACGCCCGCCACGCAGGGCAACCCCATTGTCGGGCCAGTAATTGTCGGGCCAGGATCGGGAAGCTCGGCAACCCCGCCCCGGAGGGGAGGTGGCGCCTGACACAATGCAGCCCATGCCCAGCGCGACCACGTCACCGCAGCTGACGGTTCCCGAGGTCAGCGGCGGGGCCAGACCACGCGTCCTGTCCGGCATCCAGCCCACGGCCGACTCGTTCCACTTCGGCAACTACCTCGGCGCCCTGCGCCAGTGGGTCGACCTGCAGCGCGAGTACCAGCCGTTCTTCTTCGTCGCCGACCTGCACGCGATCACCCAGGAGCAGGACCCGAAGGTGCTCCGCGAGCGCACGCTGCGCGCGGCCGCGCAGCTGGTCGCCATGGGCATCGACCCGGAGCGCTCGTCGATCTTCGTGCAGAGCCAGATCCCGGCGCATGTCCAGCTCGGCTGGGTGCTCCAGTGCCTCACCGGCTTCGGCGAGGCACGCCGGATGACCCAGTTCAAGGACAAGTCGGCCAAGGGCGGCGAGGGCGCGGCCAGCGTGGGACTGTTCACCTACCCGGTCCTGCAGGCCGCCGACATCCTGCTCTACCGCCCGCACTTCGTGCCGGTCGGCGAGGACCAGCGCCAGCATCTCGAGCTGACCCGTGACCTTGCGCAGCGTTTCAACCACCGCTACCGGAAGACGTTCCGCCTGCCCGAGCCCTACATCCTCAAGGCGACCGCGAAGATCACCGATCTGCAGGAGCCGACCGCGAAGATGTCGAAGTCCTCGTCCTCGCCGGCCGGCATCATCGAGCTCCTCGACGACCCGCGGGTCAGCGCGAAGAAGATCCGATCCGCGGTCACCGACTCCGGCTCCGAGATCCGCTTCGACCCCGACGAGAAGCCCGGCATCTCCAACCTGCTGACCATCTTCTCGGCGCTCTCGGGTCTGGCCGTCAGCGACCTCGAGCAGGAGTACGACGGGCGCGGGTACGGCGACCTCAAGAAGGACCTCGCCGACCTCGTGGTCGACTTCGTCACCCCGTTCCGTGACCGGACCCTCGAGCTGCTGGAGGACCAGACCCACCTGACCGAGATCCTCGAGCAGGGCCGTCAGGTAGCCGCCGAGATCGCCGAGGCCACCCTGCGTGACGTGTTCCAGCGGGTCGGCTTCGCGGCGATCTCCCGGGCTCCCGGCGCCTAGGGGTCGGCGCGTGCCCACGATCGGTGTCTCACTGGCCGTCCCCGAGCCGTGGGGCAGCCGGCTCAAGGACTTCCGGGTCACCAACGGTGACACCCAGGGCGCCACGGTCCCGACCCACATCACGCTGGTCCCGCCGGTCGAGGTCGGTCCCCTGGGGCTCGGCCCGATCGAGCGGCACCTCGACGAGGTCGCGGCGCGCTGCACGTCGTACCGGATCCACCTCCGCGGCTCCGGCACGTTCCGCCCGGTCTCGCCGGTGGTGTTCGTGAACCTCGTGAAAGGCATCTCCCAGACCGAACAGCTGGCCCACTCGTGCCGGTCGGGCCCGCTCGCCCTCACTCTGGCCTTTCCCTACCACCCTCACGTGACGGTGGCCCACCACCTCGACGACGAACGACTGGACCGTGCCTTCGAGGACATGTCGGGCTTCGAGTGCGCCTTCCCGGTGCCCGGTTTCCACCTCTACGTCCACCATCCCGACCGCGGGTGGAAGGCGACCCGGGACTTCGTGCTCGCGGAATCGGCCGACTGATGGCCTCGCTCAAGGCCCGGGCGACGAGCACCCTCGATCGTGGGCGCGGGCGCTGGCCCGTGCTCGACCACGTGCTCCGGATGCAGGCGCACTACGGCCGGGTCAACGGCAGTGCCCAGGCCGGTGCCATCACCTACTTCGCCTTCCTGTCGTTCTTCCCGATCCTCGCGCTGGCCTTCTTCGCAGTGGGGTACGTCGCGCGTGTGGACTCGTCCGCTCAGGACAACCTGGTCAAGGCGATCCAGCAGGTGCTGCCCGGCATCGTCGGCACCGACCCGGGAGAGATCACCATCCGTTCGGTCGAGCACGCGGCCACCACTGTCGGGCTGATCGGGCTGGCCGGCGTCATCTACTCCGGCCTCGGCTGGCTGTCCGGCATGCGGTCGGCGCTCGAGGTGCTCTTCGAGATGCCGCGCAGCGAGTACCCCAACTTCTTCGTGGGCAAGCTCCGCGACCTGGTCACACTCGTCCTGATCGGGTTCACACTCGTCCTCAGCGTGGTCGTGACCGGCGCGGTCGTCGGCTACTCCGACCGGATCGTCGACTGGGTCGGCCTGGGGCACCAGCTCACCTGGCTGGTGAGTGGCCTGGGAGTCCTCGTGGGCATCGCGGCCAACATGCTGCTCTTCTACGCGCTGTTCCGGCTGCTCGCGCGTCCCCCGACGCCGCGCCGGTCCCTCTGGCAGGGTGCCCTGCTCGGCGCACTCGGCTTCGAGGTGCTGAAGCTCGCCTCGAGCTATCTGCTCACGGCGACCAGGCACCAGCAGGCGTTCCAGGCGTTCGGCATCGCGCTGATCCTGCTGGTCTGGATCAACTACTTCTCGCGCATCGTCCTGTACGCCGCGGCCTGGTCACACACCGCGCGGGCGGCACGCGCTGCCAGGCAGGGGCAGAGTCGGCCGGCCCTCAACGCCTCGGCCGCGCTCGTCCCCTCGTCGGCCGGGCCAGCGGAGGCGGCAGCCCCCCGCGGCCTGAACCCTCGCGTCGCGTTCGGGGCGGGCGCGGCCGCGATGCTCGGCCTGATCGCCGCACTGCGTCGCCGTCGACGCTGACGCGGCGCGGAGCACAGCGCGTCCGAAATCTCACACCACCCGGGTACGGCGCCCGTGCGGCTTGCGCGATAAGTTGCTGTGCGCCCGCGCCTGTCGTCGCGGAGGCGCGCCCGGTCTTGGAAGGACGACGATGTCAACAGGAGTGCAGGGCCCCACCCGAGCCCGCATCGAGGCGAAGACGCTGCGGACGGACCGGTGGTGGGTCTACCCACTCACCACGTTCGTCGTGTTCACCGCCTTCGTGATCTACGCGACCATCCGGGCGTTCATGGGGAGCCACTACTACCAGGCGCCCTACCTGTCGCCGCTCTACTCGCCGTGCCTCGGTGACTGCGTCAAAGGCAGCTCCGACTTCGGGCAGCCGTTCGGCTGGTGGCCACTTTCGGCCGCTCTGATCGTGCTGATCTTCCCGCTGGGCTTCCGGATGAGCTGCTACTACTATCGCAAGGCCTACTACCGCGCCTTCTGGATGAGCCCGCCAGCCTGCGCCGTGGCCGAGCCGCACGCGTCGTACTCCGGCGAGACGAAGCTGCCGCTCATCCTGAACAACATCCACCGCTACTTCTGGTACGCCGCCGTCGTGGTCTCGCTGATCTTGACCTATGACACCGTGCTCACCTTCCGCGACGAGCACGACCACTGGTTCCACATGGGGCTGGGTTCTCTGGTGTTCCTCGTCAACATCGTGCTGATCTGGCTCTACACGCTGTCGTGCCACTCCTGCCGCCACATCGTCGGCGGCCGGCTCCGGCACTTCTCCCGGCACCCGGTCCGCTACCGGGCGTGGACCTGGGTCTCCAAGCTCAACCACCACCACGCCCGCTACGCCTGGCTGTCGCTGTTCTCGGTCGCGTTCGCCGACCTGTACGTGCTCCTGATCTCCTCGGGAGCATTCTCCGACCCGAGGTTCTTTTGATCCCCACGACGTTCTTCGCTCCCTCCGCTTCGCTCCCTCCGCGAACAACGTCGCGGGGTCCCCGAAATGAGTTCTGAGATGACCGCAACGCCTGCCCCCGACGTGTCGATGGACGTCGAGAAGCACCAGTACGACGTCGTCGTGATCGGCGCCGGCGGCTCCGGCCTGCGCGCCGCCATCGCCGCGCACGAGGCGGGTGCCACGGTTGCCCTGGTCTGCAAGTCGCTCCTCGGCAAGGCCCACACCGTGATGGCCGAGGGTGGCGCCGCGGCGGCCCTGGGCAACCTGTGGCCCGAGGACAACTGGCAGGTGCACTTCCGCGACACCATGCGCGGCGGGAAGATGCTCAACAACTGGCGGATGGCCCAGCTCCACGCCCAGGAGGCACCCGAGCGCGTCCTGGAGCTCGAGGACTGGGGAGCGCTGTTCGACCGCACCAAGGACGGCCTGATCTCGCAGCGCGACTTCGGTGGCCACCGCTACGCGCGCCTGGCCCACGTGGGCGACCGCACCGGGCTGGAGATGATCCGCACCCTCCAGCAACGGGCCGTGCAGCTCGGCGTCGAGGTGTTCATGGAGTGCACGATCACCGACCTGATGAAGGACCCTGCCCAGGGTGGACGCGTCTCCGGTGCCTTCGGCTACTGGCGCGAGACCGGTCGCTTCATCAGCTTCGAGGCGCCGAGCATCGTGCTCGCAACCGGCGGCATCGGCAAGAGCTTCAAGGTCACCTCCAACTCCTGGGAGTACACCGGCGACGGCCACGCGATGGCCCTCCGTGCCGGCGCGAAGCTGATCAACATGGAGTTCGTACAGTTCCACCCGACCGGCATGGTCTGGCCCCCGTCGGTGAAGGGCCTGCTGGTCACGGAGTCGGTCCGCGGCGACGGCGGCATCCTGAAGAACTCCGAAGGCAAGCGGTTCATGTTCGACTACATCCCTGAGTTCTTCAAGAGCGAGACGGCCGACAGCGAGGAGGAGGCCGACCGCTGGTACGAGGACAAGAAGAACAACCGCCGGCCACCTGAGCTGCTGCCCCGCGACGAGGTGGCCCGGGCGATCAACTCCGAGATCAAGGCCGGCCGCGGGACCGAGCACGGCGGCGTCTACCTCGACATCGCCTCACGTCGTACGCCGGAGTTCATCCGCAAGCGGTTGCCGTCGATGTACCACCAGTTCAAGGAACTGGCCGACGTCGACATCACGGTGGAGCCGATGGAGATCGGACCGACCTGCCACTACGTCATGGGCGGCGTCGAGGTCGACGCCGACACCCAGCTCAGCGGGGTCGAAGGCCTGTACGCCGTCGGTGAGTGCTCGGGCGGCATGCACGGCTCCAACCGGCTCGGCGGCAACTCCCTGTCCGACCTGCTGGTCTTCGGACGGCGCGCGGGCGAGTCGGCCGCGGAGTACGTCGCGGGCCTCGGTGGCGCGCGGCCGGCGATGTCCGACGACGACGTGAGTGCGGCGCAGACTGCGGCGCTCGCGCCGTTTCAGCCCGCTTCTGGGGACAACGAGAACCCCTACACGGTCCAGCAGGAGCTCCAGCAGACGATGAACGACCTGGTCGGCATCATCCGCACCCGTGCGGAGCTGGAGAAGTCGCTCGCAGAGATCGAGAAGCTCAAGGTGCGCGCCGACCACCTCCTGGTCGAGGGCCAGCGGGAGTACAACCCCGGCTGGCACCTCGCCCTCGACCTGCGCAACATGCTGCTGGTCTCCGAGTGCATCGCCAGGGCCGCGCTCGAGCGTGAGGAGTCGCGGGGCGGCCACACCCGCGAGGATCATCCCGGCTTCGACGAGCAGTGGGGCCAGAAGAACATCGTGCTGTCGATCAACTCCGCGGGCGACGGCGTCGACCTGGCCACCCAGGGGTTGCCGGTGATGCCGGACGAGCTGGCCGCGTTCTTCGAGGAAGGGCACTGATGCGGGGCGAAGCGAGAGAGCGCGGCGGTGTGGCGCCGTACCACGACCGTGATGGTGCGGTCGAACTGCGAGCCACGGGAGACAAGTAATGGCTTACACACTCAAGATGCGGCTCTGGCGCGGCGACCAGTCCGGCGGCGAGCTGAAGGACTACGACGTCGAGGTCGAGACCGGCGAGGTCGTCCTCGACGCGATCCACCGGGTCCAGGCCACGCAGGCCGGCGACCTCGCGGTCCGGTGGAACTGCAAGGCCGGCAAGTGCGGCTCGTGCAGCGCCGAGATCAACGGCAAGCCCCGGCTGATGTGCATGTCCAGGCTGTCGGACTATGACGAGTCCGAGACGATCACGGTCACGCCGATGCGTGCGTTCCCGGTGATCCGCGACCTGGTCACCGATGTGTCGTACAACTACGAGAAGGCCAAGGAGCTCCCCTACGTCGAGCTGCCGCCGCGCGACGCCGACGGCAACCGCAGGATGATGCAGGAGGACGTCGAGCGCGGCCAGGAGTTCCGCAAGTGCATCGAGTGCTTCCTGTGCCAGAACACCTGCCACGTCGTGCGTGACCACGAGGACAACAAGCTGAACTTCGCCGGGCCGCGTTTCTTCCTGCGGTATGCCGAGCTCGACATGCACCCGCTCGACACCGTGGACCGGCGCAAGGTGACCCGTGAGCAGGCCGGCCTCGGCTACTGCAACATCACCAAGTGCTGCACCGAGGTCTGCCCCGAGGGCATCCACATCACCGACAACGCGATCATCCCGATGAAGGAGCGTGTGGTCGACCGCACCTACGACCCGTTGGTGTGGCTGGGCAGCAAGATCGGCCTCCGCTCCAAGGAGTACGACGACCGCACCGAGATCTGATCCAGTCGCCGGGTGGCGACATCCCGGCCGATCTGGGTGTCCGTGCTCACGCGGGTGGGCCGAGGGCTCTCAGTCGGGCAACGTCACCGACGAACCGGCGTCGGCCGCTCGTTTCTTGTCGGCCAACGCGGTCATGTACGCCTCGGTCGGCTTCCCGTCGGGATGGTGCTTGTGACACACCATCCAGCTCGTGCCCTCGACCTGCTGCTTGGCGATGCGCCAGCAGCGGTGCACGTGACAGTTGTGCTTGCGATACAGACCCAGCGCAGCCCCGAAGAGAGCCACCTGCCCCAGGTCGGCACCGAAGCCCGACCAGAAGTTGTACCAACCCCGGCCGTCGGCACCGAACAGGTGCGTCAGGTTCTGCGCGATCACCACACCGTGATGGTGCCATCGGCCACGCCCCGCACGCCGAAGGCGCGTCCGAGCGCGTCACGCGGCTCATCGCGGGTCAGATAGTTCACACCTGCTGGCTCGGTGCGGAACGCCGCTCCTATCCTCGCAGCATGAGCGAAGTGGACGGTGAGGTCGAGGGCGGGCTCGACGAGCCCGCCGACCTGCAGCCCGACCCCGGCACGCTCGCCCTCGCGTCGGCCGAGGACGACTGGTCGCGCGCGGACTGGGAGAAGGCCGCGGCACACGTGCTGCGCAGAGCACGCAGGCTCGACGCCGACGACCCGGACGACGCCGTGTGGACGGCGCTGGCCCACACGACGTACGACGGCGTCGGGGTCACCCCGCTCGGGACCTCCGATCTCCTCGACGGACTCGCGACCTCCGGCCGGCCCGGCCGAGCGGGACCCTGGGACATCCGGACGCCGCTCACGGTCACCGACGCCGCCCGCGCCAACGAGGCACTGCTCGCCGACCTCGAGAACGGCGCCACCTCGCTGTGGCTGACCGTGCCGCCCGATACGGACCTGTCGTCGTTGCTCGAAGGCGTGCTGCTCGACCTCGCGCCGGTCACGCTCGACGCGCCGGGGTGGCAGGCCACAGCGGCGCGGTCGCTGGCGGAGCTCTACGACCGGTACGACGGAGCCCCGGCGCCGGGCACCAACCTCGGAGCCGACCCCGTCGGCGCCCGCGTCCGGGGCAACCCCGCGGACGATGCGGACCTCGTCGCGATCGCGCGGCTGGCTCTCGAGCGAGGTGTGCTCGGGGTGGTGGTCGACGCCACCGCCGTGCATGAGCTCGGTGGCTCGGACGCGCAGGAGGTGGGGTACGCACTCGCGACCGGCGCGGCGTACCTGCGGATCCTGACCGGCGCCGGCATCGACCTGGAC
Source organism: Nocardioides sp. (assembly GCA_036741335.1). GTDB lineage: Bacteria > Actinomycetota > Actinomycetes > Propionibacteriales > Nocardioidaceae > Nocardioides. The sequence continues at coordinate 23,676 of DAINSL010000020.1, forward strand.
GCCGCCGTGGGGCTGCTCGAGTTCCGGTTCGCGGCCACGGACGAGCAGTTCGCGACGATCGCCAAGCTCCGGGCCGCGCGCCGGTGCTGGTCGCGGGTGCTCGAGCTCAGCGAGGTCTCGACGGCTTCGACAGGCGGGAGCCTCGCGCAACGCCAGCACGTCGTCACCAGCCGACCGATGATGAGCGTCTTCGACCCCTGGGTGAACATGCTGCGCACGACGGTGGCCGCGTTCGCCGCGGGCGCCGGCGGAGCGGACGCCATCACCGTGGTGCCGTTCGACAGCCCGCTCGGAGAGCCGGACGCGTTCGGGCGGCGGATCGCCCGCAACACCTCGTCGTTGCTGATCAGCGAGTCGCACGCGGCCGCCGTCGCCGACCCCGCTGGTGGTGCGTACGCCGTGGAGAGGCTCACCGACGACATGGCCGGGGCGGCCTGGCAGGAGCTCGATCGGATCGAGGAGTCCGTCGGCATCCACGCGGCGCTGGAGGACGGCTCGTTCCTGGGCCGCGTGCGCGAGGTCGCAGAACGGCGGGACCGCGATGTCGCCACCCGGAAGCGGCCGATCACCGGCCTCAGCGAGTTCCCCAACCTCGGTGAGACCCTGCCCGAGCGGGTAGCGAGCGGCGCACCCGAGGTCCGCCGGTACGGCGCAGCGTTCGAGGCGCTGCGCGCCGAGCCGCCGACGTCCCACGTGTTCCTGGCGACTCTGGGCCAGGTCGCCGCCCACACCAGGCGGGCCGGGTTCGCCGCCAACCTGCTGGCCGCCGGCGGCATCGCGGTCGACGTCGCCGGTGCCACGTCCGGTGTCGACGACCTCGTCGCGGCGTACGCCGGGCAGTCTGTCGCGTGCCTGGCCGGCACCGACGCGGCGTACGCGGAGTGGGGCGCCGACGCAGCGGCCGCGCTCCGGGCCGGCGGTGCCGAGTGGGTCGTCATTGCGGGGGTCTCGACCGGCTCGACCGCCGGGTTCACCTGGGCCGACGACTCCTGCGCGGTCGGTGTCGACGCCGTCGCCTTCCTGACCCGGACCAGGGAGCACCTCTCATGAGCATCCCGGAGAGCTTCGCCGGTCTGCCCTTGGTCTCGACAGGCTCGACCAGCGCAGGGAGCGGCTCCGCCAGCGGCTCCGGGTGGCACGCGCCGGAGGGGATCGAGATCCTCCCGGTCTACGGGCCCGAGCACCTTGAGGGGCTCGACGCGCTCGACACCTGGCCCGGGCTCACGCCGTACCTGCGCGGGCCCTACCCGACGATGTACACCACGCAGCCCTGGACGATCCGCCAATACGCCGGCTTCTCGACCGCCGAGGAGTCCAACGCGTTCTACCGCCGCAACCTGGCGGCCGGTCAGAAGGGGCTCAGCGTCGCCTTCGACCTGGCCACACATCGCGGCTACGACTCCGACCACCCGCGGGTGCGCGGCGACGTCGGCATGGCCGGGGTCGCGATCGACTCGATCTACGACGCCCGCACGCTCTTCGACGGCATCCCGCTGGACCAGATGAGCGTGAGCATGACCATGAACGGTGCCGTGCTGCCGATCATGGCGCTCTACATCGCGGCGGCCGAGGAGCAGGGCGTCAAGCCCGAGCAGCTGTCCGGGACGATCCAGAACGACATCCTCAAGGAGTTCATGGTCCGCAACACCTACATATACCCGCCCGGTCCGAGCATGCGGATCGTCGGCGACATCTTCAGCTACACCGCCGAGCACATGCCGCGGTTCAACTCCATCTCGATCTCCGGCTACCACATGCAGGAGGCCGGAGCGACCGCCGACCTGGAGCTCGCCTACACGCTCGCCGACGGCGTGGAGTACCTCCGGACCGGCCTCGCCGCCGGCCTCGACATCGACCGGTTCGCGCCGCGGCTCAGCTTCTTCTGGGCCATTGGCATGAACTTCTTCATGGAGGTCGCCAAGCTGCGCGCCGCCCGCGCGCTGTGGTCCCGGCTGGTCCGCGACTTCGAGCCGCGGGACCCGAAGAGCCTCAGCCTGCGTACGCACTGCCAGACCAGCGGCTGGAGCCTCACCGCTCAAGACGCGTTCAACAACGTCGCCCGCACCTGCATCGAGGCGATGGCCGCCACCCAGGGCCACACCCAGAGCCTGCACACCAACGCCCTCGACGAGGCGATCGCGCTGCCGACCGACTTCAGCGCCCGGATCGCGCGCAACACCCAGCTGCTACTGCAGCAGGAGAGCGGGACGACGTGGACCATCGACCCCTGGGCCGGGAGCTACTACGTCGAGCGGCTCACCCACGACCTGGCCGAGCGGGCCTGGGCCCACATCACCGAGGTGGAGCGCGCCGGTGGCATGTCGGAGGCCATTGAGCAGGGCATCCCCAAGCTGCGCATCGAGGAGGCGGCCGCCCGCACCCAGGCCCGGATCGACTCCGGAGCTCAGGCCGTGATCGGCGTCAACACCTATCGTCTGGACGACGAGGACCCGTTCGACGTACGGCGGGTCGACAACGACTCGGTCTACCGCCAGCAGATCGAGAAGCTGGAGCGGCTCCGCGCCGAGCGCGACGACGACGGCGTACGACGTGCCCTGGAGGCCCTCACCAAGGCGGCTGAAGCCAACGAAGGGGAGAGCGACAACCTGCTCGCCCTTGCGGTGGACGCCGCCCGGGCCAAGGCCACGGTCGGCGAGATCAGCGGCGCGCTGGAGCAGGTATGGGGCCGGCACCGGGCCACGATCCGTACGATCTCGGGTGTGTTCCGGGACGAGGCGGGCAGCGCGGGCGACCAGCTCGTCCAGCAGGTCCTGCACGCCACAGCCGCCTTCGAGGAGGCCGAGGGGCGACGCCCCCGGATCCTGATCGCGAAGATGGGCCAGGACGGCCACGACCGGGGCCAGAAGGTCGTCGTCAGCGCGTTCGCCGACATGGGATTCGACGTCGACGTCGGCCCGCTGTTCTCGACGCCGGAGGAGGTGGCGCAACAGGCCGTCGATGCCGACGTCCACCTGGTGGGGGTCAGCAGCCTCGCGGCCGGCCACCTCACCCTGCTCCCGGCTCTGAAGAAGGCGCTGGCCGACCACGGCCGCGACGACATCATGGTCGTGATCGGGGGAGTGATCCCGCCCGCCGACGTGCCCGCGCTCGAGGAGATGGGCGCCGCGGCGATCTTCCTGCCCGGCACCGTGATCGCGGCCTCGGCGCTCGACCTGCTCGCCCGGCTGCGCGAACAGCTCCACGGCTGATGGCCGACCTCGACGGCCTCGTCGACGGCATCCGAACCGGTCGGCGGGCCGCGGTGAGCCGGGCGATCACCCTGGTGGAGTCCAGCAAGCCCGAGCATCGTGCCGAGGCGCGCGACCTGCTGGCCGCCCTGCCGGCCCCGGCCGAGCCGACCATCCGGGTCGGCATCTCCGGGGTGCCGGGCGTCGGGAAGTCGACGTTCATCGAGGCGCTCGGCGGACGACTCACCGCCGCCGGGCACCGGGTGGGGGTGCTGGCCGTCGACCCCAGCAGCCAGCGCACCGGCGGCTCGGTGCTGGGTGACAAGACCCGGATGCCCACGCTGGCGACCGATGCGCAGGCGTTCGTCCGGCCCAGCCCCAGTGCCGGCACCCTCGGGGGCGTCGCCCGCGCGACGAGCCAGGCGATGCTGGTGCTCGAGGCGGCGTCGTACGACGTGGTGCTGGTGGAGACCGTGGGCGTCGGGCAGTCCGAGATCACCGTGGCCGGCATGGTCGACACGTTCCTGTTCCTCACCCTGGCCCGGACCGGCGACCAGCTGCAGGGGATCAAGCGCGGCATCCTGGAGATCGCGGACGTCATCGCGGTGAACAAGGCCGACGGCGACCGCCAGGCCGAAGCGGCCGGCGCGGCCCGCGAGCTGGCGGGCGCGCTGCGGATGGTGCACGGAAGGGGTGCCTGGGCGCCGGCAGTGGTCACCTGCTCGGGCCTCACCGGTGACGGGGTGGACGACGTCTGGGCGAAGGTGCTCGCCCATCGCGACCATCTCGGGCCGGACGGGCTCACCGAGAAGCGGTCTCACCAGCAGCTGGACTTCGCGTGGGCGCTGGTCCGCGACGAGCTCGAGCAACGGCTCCGGCGCTCCGGACGGGTCCGCGCCGTCCGCGAGCAGGTCCGCGAGCAGGTGCTGCGCGGCGAGCTGCCCGCCGTCGAGGCCGCGGACCGGATCCTCGCGGCGTACGACGAGGGCTGACCTGACGGCGATGCGTCGGGTCCGCGACGAGTGAACTAATCTCGTCTGGACATGTCCAGGGAAGATGCGCTCGCGCTCGTCGAGACGACGGTCGACAAGCACACCGACGACCTCCTCGATCTGCGCCGCGACCTCCACGCCCATCCGGAGCTGTCCTGGGAGGAGACCCGGACCACCGACCTCGTCATCCACCACCTCGACCAGATCGGCTGGCGGATCGTCCGCACGGGAGACTCCGGGCTGGTGGCCGATCTCGGCGAGGCCGGGCCGCGGGTGGCGCTGCGTGCCGATCTCGACGCGCTCCCGATCGACGACACGACCACCGACCCGTGGCGGAGTCAGGTGCCGGGCGTCGCGCATGCATGCGGCCACGACGTCCACACCACCGCGCTGCTCGGCGCCGGCATCGCCCTCGCCGAGGCGCACACCGCCGGCCTGCTCCCCGGTCGGGTCAGGCTGCTCTTCCAGCCCGCCGAGGAGGTCATGCCGGGTGGGGCCCAGCGGCTGATCAACCTCGGCGCCCTCGACGAGGTCAGCCGGATCTTCTGCCTGCACTGCGACCCCACCATCGACGTCGGGCGGGTGGGTCTGCGCGAAGGGCCGATCACCGGCGCCGCGGACAGCATCGAGATCACGCTCACCGGAGGCGGCGGGCACACCAGCCGGCCACACCTGACCGCGGACCTCACGTTCGCCCTGGCCAAGATCGTCACCGAGCTGCCGGCGGTGCTCTCCCGCCGGCTCGATCCCCGCGCCGGCGTCAGCGTCGTGTGGGGCCGGCTCTCCGCCGGTCGCGCCATCAACGTGATCCCCGACTCCGGCACGCTCGGCGGGACGGTGCGCATGCTCGACTCGGTCGCCTGGAGCGACATGGAGCAGCGGATCCGTACCCACGTCGGCGAGATCGTCGCGCCGTACGGCGTGCGCGCGGAGGTGGACTATCGCCGCGGTGTCCCGCCGGTCGTCAACGAGGGCGGCTCGCTCGCCCTGCTGGGTGCGGCCGTGGACGCGGTGCTGGGGCCGAAGGGCCGGGCACCGACCTCCCAGAGTCTCGGTGGCGAGGACTTCGCGTGGTACCTCGCCCGGGTCCCCGGAGCGATGGGACGGCTCGGCACGCGCGAGCCCGGAGGCCCGACCTACGACATCCACCAGGGCAACCTGCGCGTCGACGAGCGGGCCGTCCCGATCGCGGCAAAGCTCCTGGCCTCGGTGGCCATCGGCGCCATTGTCACCGCGACATAACAACTGGCCCGACTCGCCCAGGGGTGACACCGCCCCCGTGTTGTGGCCTAGGGTGACCCCGGAATCCGCGACGAACAAAAGGGTGGCGGTCGAAACCAAGGAGGGCATCTTGCGTCGAACGAGCAAGATCGCTGCCGTGACCGTGGTGGCGTGTTTGGCGCTCACAGGGTGCGGCAAGAAGAGTGACAGTGGCACGACAGGCACGGCGAGCGATGACGTCTGCAAGACAGCTTCGGGCAGCGGCCCCAAGGTCGGCCTCGCGTACGACGTGGGTGGCCGCGGCGACCAGTCCTTCAACGACTCGGCGTACGCCGGCGTGTCGAAGGCCGTCACCGACTTCAGCGGAAGCTGCATCGAGGGCGAGGCTCAGGACGGCGAGCCCGAGTCGGCCCGTGAGGACCGCCTGTCCCAGATGGCCGACCAGGGTGCCACGGCGGTCATCGGCGTCGGCTTCGCCTACAGCGACGCCGTCAACGCTGTCGCCCCGAACTACCCGAACGTGCACTTCGCGGTGGTCGACGGGTTCGACCCCGACAAGAAGGTCAACAAGAACGTCGCATACTTCTCCTTCGCAGCGAACGAGTCGTCGTTCCTGGTCGGCGTCGCCGCGGCCGAGGCCACCAAGACCAAGCAGGTCGGCTTCGTCGGTGGCGTTCACATCGACCTGATCAAGTCCTTCGAGGCCGGCTACACCGCCGGTGTGCACGCCGTCGACCCGAGCATCAAGGTCGACGTCGCCTACATCCAGGAGAGCAATATCTCCGGGTTCAACGACCCGGCCGGCGGCAAGACCGCTGCGGCCGGTGAGTTCGACCAGGGCGCCGACGTGGTCTACCACGCCGCCGGTGCGTCCGGCAGCGGCGTCTTCGACGCCGCGGTCGAGGCAGGCAGCGGCAACTGGGCGATCGGTGTGGACTCCGACCAGTACCTCACGGCCACCGCCGATCAGAAGGCGCACATCCTGACGTCCGCGCTCAAGCGGGTTGACATCGCCTGCGACGACTGGCTCAAGACCGTCAACGACGGCAATGCCGCCACCAGCTACGTGACATACGACCTGAAGAACGGTGGCGTGGGTTACGCGACGTCCAACCCGGCGATCAAGCCCTACGAGGCGAAGATCAACGAGTTCTCCGACAAGATCAAGAGCGGAAAGATCAAGGTCCCGACCACTCCGTGACCTGGCGGTGGGGCTCGGGCGTCCTGTTCCGACGGCGCCCGAACCCCGCCCGATCCGCGCCAACATCGGCTCCGGCCCGGGAGTAACCTGCTCCCGGGCCGGAGCCGCATCCGCCCACTGACTCGGCCCGACCACCGGAGGTTCTCCTTGACCGCCGTCGCCCCCGCCGCGAAGCAGGACGTCTCCGCTCCAGAGGTGAAGCTCGTCGGGATCGGCAAGAGGTTTCCCGGGGTGATCGCGAACCACGACGTCCAGGTGACGATCCGTCCCGCAACCGTCCACGCCCTCTGCGGTGAGAACGGCGCGGGCAAGTCGACGCTGATGAAGATCCTGTACGGCGTCCAGAAGCCGGACGACGGCGAGATCCTGGTCGACGGCGAAGCGCGGGTGTTCAAGTCGCCGAGCGATGCCATCGCTGTCGGCATCGGCATGGTCTTCCAGCACTTCATGCTGGCCGACAACTTCACCGCCTTGGAGAACGTCGTGCTGGGCGCTGAGAAGCTGCACGGGATCGGCGACGACGCTCGCCGCGAGTTCAGCGCGATCTCCGAGCGGTACGGGTTCGGCCTGCGCCCCGACGTCATCGTCGAGCGTCTCGGTGTGGCGGACCGGCAGCGCCTGGAGATCCTCAAGGTCCTCTATCGCGGGGCGAAGGTGATCATTCTCGACGAGCCGACGTCGGTGTTGGTGCCGCAGGAGGTGGACGCCCTCTTCGAGAACCTCCGTGACCTGCGCTCGCACGGCCAGTCGGTGCTCTTCATCTCCCACAAGCTCGACGAGGTGCTGGCGATCGCCGACGACATCACGGTGATGCGCCGTGGTACCACCGTGGGTGAGGCCGAACCCGGCACCGTGACCAAGCGCCAGCTCGCCGAGATGATGGTTGGCTCCGAGCTGCCCTCGCCCGAGGTGACCGAGCCGACGGTGACCGACGTCGTTCAGCTGTCGCTCCAGCGCGTGACGCTCACCGACGAGTTCGGCCGTAACCTGCTCACCGACATCACCTTCGACATCCACCAGGGCGAGGTCCTCGGCATCGCCGGCGTCGAGGGCAACGGCCAGGCCGAGCTCGTCGAGACCGTGATGGGCATGCGTGACGCGAGCGCCGGGACGATCGGTCTCGGCGACCTCGACGTCACCGAGTGGGACACCCGCCACCTCCGCGAGGCCGGGATCGCCTACATCCCCGAGGACCGTCAGCGGCACGCGCTGCTGCTCGACTCGCCGCTGTGGGAGAACCGCATGCTGGGCCACCAGACCCAGTCGCCCAACGCCTCGGGCCCGTGGATCGACCGCGGCGGGGCCCGCGAGGACACCGAGCGCATCGTCCGCGAGTACGACGTACGCACGCCCGGGATCGACACGCTCGCCCGTGCGCTCTCCGGCGGCAACCAGCAGAAGCTGATCGTCGGCCGCGAGATGAGCGGCCACCCCGTCGTCCTGATCGCCGCCCACCCGACGCGTGGCGTCGACATCGGTGCCCAGGCCGCGATCTGGGAGCACATCAAGCGAGCCCGTCACGACGGTCTGGCAGTGCTGCTGATCTCCGCAGACCTGGACGAGCTGATCGGTCTCTCCGACCGGATCCAGGTCATCCTGCGCGGCCGGTTGGTTGGTAGCTTCGACCCGGCCCAGGTCACTCCTCAGGATCTCGGCTCCGCGATGACGGGAGGCGGGGAGTAGTGGACCTCGTGCGCCGGATCGGCTTCGCCCTGCTCGCGCCGGTCATCGCGGTCGCGATCGCGATGGCGGTCACCAGCCTGGTCATCACCGCTACCGGCAGCGACTCGGGCGTCGGCGACTTCTGGTCGATCATCTTGTCCAAGCCCGATGACCGGATCCTGGTCGACATCGTCAACCAGGCCTCGATGATCTACCTCTCCGCCGTGGCAGCCGCCGTCGGCTTCCGGATGGGGTTGTTCAACATCGGCGTCGAGGGCCAGTACACGACGGCCTCCTTCGCCGCCGCGTCCTTCGCCGGCGCCGCCTTCCTGCCCGGCTTCCTCAACGTCCTCGCCAGCCTTCTGATCGCCGTGATCGTCGGTGCGCTCTGGGCCGGCATCGCCGGCATCCTGCGCGTGACCCGCGGCGTCAGCGAGGTCATCTCGACGATCATGCTCAACGCCATCGCGGGCATCCTGGTCGGCTACCTGATCGACCGCTACGGCATCCACGGGGGTAACTCCGTCCGGACCAAGGTCATCCCCGGGGGGTCGCAGGTCGGCGGCTGGGCGCCGTTCGCCTCGGCCGACGGCCAGATCTGGACGCTCGGGCTGCTCGCCGTGCTCGTCGGCGCGGCCTTCTGGATCCTGCTGAACCGCACGACATTCGGCTTCGACCTGCGGGCCACCGGCGAGTCCCGGACAGCGGCGGTCGCCAGCGGCATCAAGGTCAACCGGATGATCCTCGCCTCGATGCTGATCTCCGGAGGCGTCGCTGGACTGATCTGGATGCCGGCGTTCTTCGGTAACGCCCACTCCTACGGGACGACGTTCCAGGCCGGCCTGGGCTTCACCGGCATCGCGGTGGCGCTGCTGGGTCGCAACCAGCCGCTCGGGATGGTCTTCGGGGCCTTGCTGTTCGCGTTCCTGACCGCCCAGTCCAACTCGCTGACCCTGCTCACCGACATCTCGGCGAGCGTCGTCCAGATCACCCAGGGAGTCGCGGTGCTGGCGGTGGTCGTCGCCTACGAGCTGGTCCGGCGCTACCGCGTGCGGCTCGAGCAAGGCGCCGTCGCCAGCGCGCCCCGGGTCGAGGCCGAGGGGGTGGGCGCGTGAGCACGACCGTCCCCGAAGTCGCGAGCCAGCCGGCCCCCGTCCGTGGCCGGGCCTACGAGCGGTTCCGCGGTCGGTACTGGCTGATCATCCTCGGCTCGGTCGTCGTGGTCTCGGCCGTGCGACTGGTCTCCGGTACCGACGACATCTCGTCCGCGAACACGCTGCGGGCAGCCGTGCTCTCGGCCTGCCCGATCCTGCTGGCCGGCATGGGTGGTCTCTGGTCCGAGCGGGCCGGTGTCGTCAACATCGGGCTCGAGGGCCAGATGTTGCTCGGCACCTGGGGCGCGGCGTACTTCACCTACTGGTACGGCCCCTGGGTCGGTCTGCTCGGTGCCGCGGCGTTCGGCGCCATCGGGGGGCTCCTGCACGGTCTGGCCACCATCACGTTCGGGGTCGACCACATCGTCTCGGGCGTCGCGATCAACATCATCGGCCTGGGGTCGACCCAGTTCCTGGCCGAGGCCTACTTCTCCGATCTCCAGAACGGCGGCCCACGCCAGCTGACCGGCCTGGATCCGTTGCCCTACGTCACGATTCCCGGCATCTCCGACGCCATGACCAACCTCAACGACAAGCACTGGTTCGTCGTTTCCGACGTCGCGGGTGTGCTGGCCGCGCTCACCACGAGGGTCTCGGCCCTCACGATCATCATCGCCGTCATCGTGGTGCTCACCGCCTGGCTCCTCTGGCACACGACCTTCGGCCTGCGGTTGCGGTCGTGCGGCGAGAGCCCGGCGGCGGCCGAGTCGCTCGGCGTCAACGTCTACCGCTACAAGTACATCGCGGTCGTCATCTCCGGTGCGCTGGCCGGCCTCGGCGGTGCGTTCCTGGCGCTGGTCGCCTCCAGCGGATTCGTCACCAACCAGACCGGCGGCCGCGGCTACATCGGCCTGGCGGCGATGATCTTCGGCAACTGGCAGCCAGGGGGCACGGTAGGTGCTTCTCTGATGTTCGGCTATACCGATGCCCTGCGCCTGCGGACCCCCGAGGCCGTGCACGCCCTCCTGCTGCTGGTGGCGCTGGGCCTGATCGCGTACGCCGCGTGGAAGCTCCACAAGGGCGCCCGCAGGTCCGCGCTGGTGATGGGCGTCCTCGGGATCGGCGTCCTGCTCTGGTATCTCCTCACCGACACCGTGCCGCGCGAGTTCACCGGCCTGACGCCCTACGTCGTCACGCTCCTGGTGCTGTCGCTGGCGAGCCAGCGACTACGCATGCCCGCAGCCGACGGGCAGGTCTATCGCAAGGGGAGCGCCGGGTGACCGACGCGTCGCCGGGAGTCGACTGGGACGCGCTGCAGGCGGCCGCGGTCGAGGCGATGGGGCATGCCTACGCGCCGTACTCCCACTACCCCGTCGGCGCCGCAGGCCGGGTCGACGACGGGCGTGTGGTCAGTGGCTGCAACGTCGAGAACGCGGCGTACGGCGTGGCGCTGTGCGCCGAGTGCGGCATGGTGTCGCAGCTCCACATCACCGGTGGCGGTCGCCTGACCCACGTGGTGTGTGTCGACGGCGCCGGTGCGGTGATCATGCCCTGTGGCCGGTGCCGTCAGCTGCTGTGGGAGAACGGCGGCCCCACCATGGAGCTGCAGACAGCGTCCGGTGTACGGACGATGGACGAGGTGCTGCCGGATGCGTTCGGTCCCGACAACCTCGCTTGATCTCGGCGACCCGGCGTTCATCGCGGATCCGTACCCGTTCTTCGCCGACGAGCGACGCCATCCGGTCGCCTGGCACGAGGCGTCGGGGATGTACCTGACCTTCGACCACGCCTCGGCCGCGGCGGTCCAGCGCAACCGCCACCTCGGCCGGCTCTGGAGCGACCGCGAGCCCGCGGCGTACCTCGAGCCGTTCAACCTGCTGCACCGCAACCAGATGATGGAGCACGAGCCCCCCGAGCACACCCGGCTGCGCCGTCCGGTCACCGCATCCTTCAACCGTGGCCACGTCGAGCGACTCCGCCCACGAGTGCGCGAGCTGGCCGGTGAGCTGCTCGCTGCGGTCGATCACGACGGGTTCGACGCCATCGGGGAGTACGCCGAACCGTTGCCGGTCCTGGTCATCTCGGAGCTGCTCGGAGTCCCGCGGGAGCACGCTCCGCGGCTGAGGGCATGGTCCCAGGCGATCGTGCGGATGTACGAGCCGATGCCGGGCGCCGAGGTGGTCGACGCCGCCGTGACGGCGGCGGGCGAGTTCTCCGAGCTGGTACAGGAGCTAGCCGAGGCGCGCCGTCGGGAGCCGGCCGACGACCTGATCAGCGACCTGGTGCACACCGAGCTCTCCGAGGACGAGGTGATCGCGGCCGTCGTCCTGTTGCTCAACGCCGGGCACGAGGCGTCCGTGAACGTCTTCGGCAACGGCCTCGTGGCCATGCTGCAACGCGGCGTACGCCCCGACGGCGACCCGGCGCCGGCGGTGGAGGAGATGTTGCGGTTCGACTCGGCACTGCAGCTCTTCGAGCGCACCGCCACGGCTCCGGTGGAGGTCGGCGGTGTGATGGTCGAGCCGGGCCAGAAGATCGCGGCTCTGCTGGGGGCGGCCAACCGCGACCCGGCGGTGTTCACCGACGCCGCCGCGTTCGACGTACGACGTGACCCCAACCCGCACCTCGCGTTCGGTGTCGGCGTGCACTTCTGCCTCGGGGCGCCGTTGGCCCGCATGGAGCTGGCGGAGTCGCTGACCGCCCTCTTCACGACCTGTCCGGACCTGGCTCTGGCGGGCGAGCCCGAGAGCCGCGGCACGTTCGTGTTGCGGGGATACCGCTCGGTCCCGGTCGCCTCGGCCCACCGATAGAGTCCCCGCCATGCCAGCTCACGACGCGGTCGAGGTGATCGGCGCCAAGCGTGACCGGGGTGAGCTCAGCGACAGCCAGATCGACTGGGTGGTCTCGGCGTACACGCGTGGAGACGTCGCCGACGAGCAGATGTCCGCGCTGGCGATGGCGATCCTGCTGAACGGGATGACCCGGGGCGAGATCAGTCGCTGGACGGCCGCGATGATCGCGTCGGGGGAGCGGATGGACTTCTCCGGACTGTCCCGCCCGACGGCCGACAAGCACTCGACCGGTGGCGTCGGCGACAAGATCACGCTGCCGCTGGCCCCGCTGGTGGCCGCGTGCGGGGTCGCCGTACCCCAGCTGAGCGGGCGCGGCCTGGGCCACACCGGCGGCACGCTGGACAAGCTCGAGTCGATTCCCGGCTGGCGGGCGACGCTGTCGAACGACGAGATGCTCGCGCAGCTGGAGTCGGTCGGGGCCGTGATCTGCGCAGCGGGCGACGGGTTGGCGCCGGCGGACAAGAAGCTCTACGCCCTGCGTGACGTCACCGGCACGGTGCCGGCGATCCCGCTGATCGCCTCGTCGATCATGTCCAAGAAGATCGCCGAAGGCACCGGTGCGCTCGTGCTCGACGTGAAGGTCGGGACGGGTGCGTTCATGCGCACGGTCGAGGAGGCGCGCGAGCTGGCCACCACGATGGTCGGGCTGGGCACCGACGCGGGCCTCCACACCGTGGCCCTGCTGACCGACATGTCCACGCCGCTCGGACTCACCGCGGGTAATGCCGTCGAGGTCGCGGAGTCCGTCGAGGTCCTGGCCGGCGGCGGACCGGCCGACGTGGTGGAGCTGACGCTCGCTCTTGCCCGGGAGATGCTCGCGGGTGCCGGACGCGGCGACGTGGACCCCGCCGACAAGCTGGCCGACGGCTCGGCCATGGACTCCTGGTGCGCCATGGTCTCCGCGCAGGGCGGCGATCCCGGTGCGGTCCTCCCCGCGGCGCGCGAGTCGCACGTCGTAGCCGCTCCCAGGTCCGGTGTGCTGACCCGGCTCGACGCCATGGCCGTCGGCCTGGCCGCGTGGCGTCTCGGCGCGGGACGCGCGCGCAAGGAGGATCCGGTGCAGGCCGGGGCCGGTGTGGTCTGGCACGCCCGCCCGGGCGAGGAGGTGCACGAGGGCCAGCCTCTGCTCACGCTCCTCACCGACCAGACCGATCGTTTCGACCGCGCCCTCGAGGCCCTCGACGGCGGCTACGACATCGGCGACCGGGCGTCGTACACCCCACAGGACCTGGTGATCGACCGCATCGGCTAGCACCTCCCCGCCGTCGCTGGGATTCGATACGCGGTCGACCGAACCAATCCGCCGGCAGAGGCGTCGGATGAGTTGATCCACCATCATCCACAGAGCTGGTCACCCCGCGTCGGGTCGATGAGCCCGAGGGAGGTTCCGATGTCCGCACGGTTCGCACGAAGGCTCGGGTCAGCGCTGTCCGTGCTGATCGTCTGGAGCGCGATGTTCGCCCTGGCCCCTGCCGCCTGGGCAGCTGCTCCGTCCAACGACAACCGGGCGGACGCCATCCGGGTCCACCCCCCGCAGTCGCTGACAGCGACGTTGGTCGACGCGACCCTGGAAGCCACCCATGACTTCAGCGAGTGTGCCGGCACCGACTCGTCGGTCTGGTACCACTTCACCGCCCCGGATCGCGGTGCCATCGTCGTCCAGCTGGACGCCGGCGGCGAGATGGACGCCACGGTCGACCTGTTCAAGCAGGTGCGATCCAAGCTGACGTGGGTCGACTGTGGTGCCACCGACTCCGACGGGCAGGCCACGCTCGACGACGACAGGCTGACGCCCGGGGCCGCTACGCGATCCGCGTCGCCAACCAGAGCGGCTCGGTCGCCGACACGTTCAAGCTGCGGGTCCTGGTCCCGACCGCACCCCCACAACCGCCCGGTCGGCATCTGCCCGACCAGGGCATCCGGAACCATGTGGACCGGGTCCTGAACCCCGCAGACGCGTACTGGACGAAGATGCGCGCGGGGCACACGATGCGGCTGAGCCTGCGGACCCAACACTGCACCTCCCTGGAGGTCTTCGGCCCGGGCACCAAGAGCTTCACGGACCAGTCGCCCGAGAAGCGGTTGTCCTGCGGTGGCTACGGACTGTTCACCCCCACGGTGACAGGTCGGCACTATCTCGTGGTGCGGGCAGCCCGCGACCGCGACGTCCAGCACTACAGGCTCCGGGTCGCCCCGGCGCGCCCCGACGACACCACCCCCGGCATCTTGATCCACAACCACGCCAGGGTCAGGGCCAGCGTCGACGGCGGCATCGACACGCGCGACCTCTATCGGTTCGACGTCGCCCACCGCAGCGCACTGACGCTGGGGCTCTCGGGTCAGCCGACGATGACGCTCGTGCGGGACGATGGGACACACATGGGCGGGGGGAACCTGATCAACCGCCACGTCCGGGCGGGACGCTACTTCGTGGCCGTCTCGGGGTCCGGCACGTACACGCTGAGGCTGGCGCTGAAGACGATCACAGGCGCCACGCTCCTCGTCAACGGCCGGCACGTCGCGACGATCGGCCCGAAGTCCGCCGCCCGGCTGGGGCTCCGGGTGCGACCCGCGGTGGCCGGGCCGAGCCTGATCACGGTCGAGCGGTTCGACCCGATCGAGGGCTGGCAGTTCCTGCGCACCTTCCGGCCGAGCGTCTCCCGCGGGTCGGCCAGGGTCAGGTTCAAGCCGCCGAGTGTCGGGCGCTATCGGGCGTACGCCCTGTATCTGGGGTCCCGCGACGCCGCCCCTTCCAGCACCGGACTCGCGCGGTTGCTGGTGCAGCGTCCGCTGAGCCGGTAGCCCGTCGAGACCACGCACGGGTCCGCCGCTCGAG
>DAINSL010000021.1:0-3091 GCA_036741335.1 Nocardioides sp.
CAGGACGATGGACGTGCCGGGCTGGTCGGCGGGGCCGACCGTGATCCAGCGCATCGTGCCCGTGCCGACGTCGAGCCGGACCTCGAAGCCGAGCGTGTCGCGGTAGAAGGCGAGCGACGCCTCCGGATCGTCGTGCGGGAGGAAGCTCGAGTGAATGGTGATGTCCATGGCGGTCAGGCTAGGCGCGCCTCGGTGAGCGGTGCTTCTCGATTCCTGACCGGTCTGGTCACCTGCTTCACCACGCACGGCGGCATCCCGTCGGTCGCGCGGGACACGTCGCGTCGATAGGTGCTGGGCGGCACCCCGACCAGCTCGGTGAACCGCGTGCTGAAGGTGCCCAGCGACTGGCAGCCGACCGCGAAGCAGATCTCGGTGACACTGAGATCGCCTCGACGCAGCAGCGCCATGGCACGCTCGATACGCCGGGTCATCAGGTAGGCGTAAGGCGACTCGCCGTACGCGAGCCGGAACTGGCTGCTCAGGTGGCCGGCCGACATGTGCTCGCCGCGAGCCAGCGCGTCGACGTCCAGCGGCTGTGCGTACTCACGGTCGATGCGGTCGCGGACGCGACGCAGCCGGACGAGGTCGCGCAGGTGCTCTGCCTCGGGGGTCCTGCTGGTCACCCGCCAGATCGTGCCACGTCCCCGGTCAGCCGGTCACTCGGAGGGCAGGGTGATCACGCCGAGCTGCTGCATCAGAGCGAGGTCGTCGCGGTCCGACCAGTGCTCGGCGATCCTGCCGTCGACGATGCGGTGGATCGCCACGGCCGTTTCCCGCAGTGCCGCCCCCGTCGCGGGCAGCGGGCCGGGAAGGTCACCCTGGTGCGTCCCGACGGCGGTGAGCCGGGTCACCACCTTGTCATTCTCGGCGATCTGGTCGTCGATCTCGTGTCGACCCGGAGTGGCGGTCAAGAAGACCTGGAAGGCCACCTTCAACCCCTCGCGTCCGGGCGGCAACCCGGGAAAGGGCGGGTGGTGATCGAGATAGTCCTCAGCGACCAGCTCGTCCATGGCCTCGAGGTCGCCGTCGTCGATCGCGGCGTAGAAACGACGGACGAGTGCCTTGTTCTCTTCGGAGCCCATGGGAGTCCTTTCGGGTGGCCGCCAGCATGACCACCGGCCTGTCCCGAGTCAATGACCCCTCACGGGGACTGCGCGGCGCGGGCCAGTCTCGAAGCGAGCTGCTCGACTGCTTCCCGAAGCTCAGGTGGTCTGATCACATGGAACGGCGCGCGGACGAACGCCAGCATCTCGGCGTACCAGTCGGGCTCGTCGGTACTCGCCACGAGCCGCGTGTGTGAGTCGTCGATCGCCTCGAGCCGGGCGATGCTGCGTGGGACCCATCGCCGCACCAACGCCTGCTCGGCGTCCACGACGACCTCGATCTCGTAGGTCCAGCCCGTTGACAGCTGTTCCTCGAGCATCCGGACCGGGTCGAGGTCGTCCGGTGGGCTGAACGTGTCCGGCAGCTCACGCACGCCGAGCACCCGGTCGATGCGGAGCACGCGGTGTGCATCCGCGGTGTGCGACCAGCACAGCAGGTACCACAGCCCGTGCCGGACGACCACGGCCCAGGGATCGACCCGCATCTCCACCTTCCGGCCGGACCCCGACCGGTAGTCGAGGTGGACGCGGCGCCCCGAGCCCCGCGCCTGCACCAGCGCCGAGGTGAGCTCCGGGTCCGGGGCCGACCCCGCGGGCTGGCGACCCGGTGACGCCACGCCGCCCACCGCCCGGGCCGACCCGGCGACCCGCTCCGGCAGGACCCGGATGATCTTGGCCAGGGCGCTGCCCACCGGCTCG
The DNA here is from genome assembly GCA_036741335.1 of Nocardioides sp. Taxonomy (GTDB): domain Bacteria; phylum Actinomycetota; class Actinomycetes; order Propionibacteriales; family Nocardioidaceae; genus Nocardioides. The sequence goes on from DAINSL010000021.1 coordinate 1,803, forward strand.
GTCGCGTCGGAGGCACCGCGACCCTCGACCGCGGCCATCACCAGGCCCAGCGCCTCGGCCGGCGTGAACATCAGGGGCGGCAACCGGAGCCCTCGACCGACCCGGTAGCCGCCGTACCGGCCCCGCTCGGACTCGATCGGGATCTCGGCCTCGCGCAAGATGGCGACGTACCGACGCACGGCCCGGTCGGACAGCCCGAGCCGGTCGGCCAGGGCCCGGGCGGTGATCCCGGGGTTGTTCGAGATCAGCTCCAGCGTCAGCAACGCCCGTGCCGTGGGACTGGCTTCCTCCACGAGTGCGAGTGTGCCAGACAATCAGGAAGCACATCGTCCGCTATGCCCTCTACCCCGGGTCGACCGCTGCGCTAGCGTGTCGCGCGACGGCGGTGGGGCTCGCCGACACTGCACGCCGGTGAAACCGCGGTGCCCGACCGCCAACGGTCCCTACCCGACAACGGTAGGAGTCCTGTGCCCTCGGAAGAGCGCGCCCCACATCAGCGCCAGCATCCGCGCCGGCACCCCGACCCCCATCCCGGCTACCCGATCGACCCCGACGTCACCGGTGACGAGGTACGCCGCACCCGGCGATCCTCGTGCTGCGGGAGCGGTGGGACATCCTCCTGGCCATCGCGGTCGGCGGCTCGCTGGGTTCCCTCGCCCGGTGGGGCGTCGCCGAGGCGCTCCCCCATACCCCCTCGCAGCTGCCGTGGGGCACGGTGCTGGCGAACGTCAGCGGCTGCTTCGCGATCGGCGTCCTGCTCGTCGTGCTCGCCGAAAGGCGACCCGACAGCCGTCTCCTGCGACCGCTGCTGAGCACCGGGGTGTTGGGCGGCTACACGACCTTCTCGACCTATGCGATCGACACCCGCACCCTGCTCGCCGCCGGCCGTCCCTTGCTCGCGGGGGCGTACCTGTTCGGGACGCTCGCGATCTGCCTGCTCGCCGTGGTCGTCGCGATCCGGCTCACCGAGCGGGTTCTGCGATGACCGTGCTGATGGTGCTGCTCGGCGGGGCGGTCGGTGCCCCGATGCGTTACCTGAGCGACGTGGTCGTCCAGCGTTTGCACGACACCGTCTTCCCCTGGGGCACCTGGACCGTCAACGTGGTCGGCTGCCTGGTCCTCGGAGTCGTGGCGGGTGCGAGCCCGCCGGGGTGGGTGCTGTCACTGGTGGGCACCGGCTTCTGCGGTGCCCTGACCACTTTCTCGACGTTCGGCTTCGAGACCGTGCGGCTCGTCGAGGACGACGACCACGCGGCGGCGGTGTGGAACGTGCTCGGCAGCCTGACAGC
>DAINSL010000021.1:3101-15711 GCA_036741335.1 Nocardioides sp.
GCGGTCGCCGTCGGGTGGCTCGTGGGCAGCGGGCTGGCCGGCTGATTGGATGACGGCATGAGCGCGCCCGAGGCCCGACCGGACGCCGTACGCCGTCCGGTGCGCGCGATTGCTCGCGCGTTTCCGAGCGGCCCCGTGCGTCCGTGAGCACCTCACCGGTCAGCTCCGGGCCGGAGCTGACCGGCTCCACTCCCCCGCCGGTTCGCCGCGACCCCGTGGTGCTGACCTGGCTGGTCGCGGTCGCAGTGTCCGGGTTCGGCGACTCGGTGTGGGCCGTCGCGCTGGCCTGGACCGCCGCCCATACGCTCGCCCCGGTGGTCGCCGGCGTCGTGCTCGGCGCCGAGATGCTCCCGCAGGCCGTGCTGGTCCTGCTCGGCGGTGTGATGGCCGACCGGCTCGACCCGCGTCGTCTGCTGGTGGGGGGCCAGGTCGCCCGTGCCGCGGTGCTCGTGGCCGGTGCCATGGCGTGGTCCTCCGGCATCCACGGCGCTCCGATCCTGCTCGCCATCGCGATCTGCTTCGGGGTGTCCAGCGGGCTGACCATCCCGGCCGGCAACACCCTGGTGCGACAGCTCGTGGCCGGCGACGACCTGGGCACGGTGATGGGCTGGAACCAGATCAGTGGCCGGGTCACCCGCCTCCTGGGCGCGCCGACCGGCGGCATCCTGGTCGCCTGGGGCGGCCCGGTGGCCGCGATGCTGGTGGACGCCGCCACGTTCGTCGTCATCGCTGCCGTGCTGGTGATCGTGGTGCGGCCCCGTTTCCGGCTGCCACGTGCCGCCCACGATCGCTGGCGGGACTCCTTCGCGGACGGCATGAGCTATCTGCGCCACCACGAGACGGCCAAGCTCTTCGTCGTCGGTCTGACCGCTCTCAACGTCTTCGTCACCCCGGTGGCGGGCCTCGGCGTCGCGCTGCGCGTCGACGGCTCCGGCTGGGGGCCGCACTGGCTGGGCATCGCGGACGCCAGCCTGGCCGCGGGTGCGATCGTGGGCAGCCTGGTCGGCATCCGCTGGCAGCCCGTCCACGGGACGGCCGCCGGCTTCCGGATCCTGATCCTGCAAGGGGTGGCGATCGCGTGCGTCGGCCTCGGCTGGCAGGCGACCCTCGTGGCCTCGATGGCGCTCCTCGGCTTCACCGCCGGCGCTGCCTCGGTCTGGCTGAGCGCGGCGTTCATCCGGGTGATCGAGCCCTCGCACCTGGGCCGCGTCTCGTCGGTCACCAGCCTCGGTGACATGACGCTGATGCCGCTGTCCGTGCCGGTCCTGGGTCTGGTGGCGGGCGGTGCCGGCGTACTCACCGCCACCGTCGTGTTCGGGGCGTCGATGTCGGTGCTGTGCTTCTGGTTCGCCACCCGCAGGACGCTGCGCACCCTGGTCGCCTGACCCTCCGATCGGTTCCGTTCGTCTCCGATCGATAGCCCAGTCGGGCCATTTTCAACCAATTCCCCCGTACCTGCAGGTGTCGCGGCACACCATGGCACTACTCCGAAACGGAGCAACGGGAGAAGGACGCAGCCATGTGGGACTCGGTCACCGACAACGATCAGCACCTGTCGCACGACCTTCCCTGCTCTCGCTGCGGCCACGCGATGCACACCTTCCTCGCCTGCGACGAGCACTGCGACTGCGCCCCGTGCGAGATGCCGGGTAGCCGGCTGGTCGACTCCGCGCTGCGCTAGACCCCTTGGCCTCCCAGCGTCGAGGCTTCCACGGCGATGATCCGCTCCAGCTCGGCGATCGACCCCGTACCGCGGCGAACCAGTCGACGAGCCGCCGGTCGAGCGCGCCGACGTACCAGCGCCAGTAGTCCGCCATCAGCTCGTCGGCTCGGGGAACACTGCCTCGTCGATCACCTCGAGCACCGAGCCGATGTCGAGGACCACGGCCTTGATCATCGCCGCCGCCCGAGTAACGTCATGCCGGACATCATGCCCGGGCGACACCACGAACCGAGGAGCGCAGCGTTATCTCACAGATGAGATATCTTGAGGACATGACCGAGGACTTCAAGGGCCGGATCGGGAAGCTGATCCGCGACGCCCGCACACATCGCGGGCTGACGCAGCAGCAGCTGGCCGAGCGCCTGTCGACGAGCCAGAGCGCCGTGAACCGGATCGAGAAGGGCCATCAGAACCTCTCCCTGGAGATGGTGGCCCGGATCGGCTCGGCGCTCGACTCCGAGATCGTCGCGCTCGGCGCCGGCCCCACGCACCTGCGGGTGACCGGACCGACGACCCTGTCCGGCGAGATCGAGGTCAAGACCTCGAAGAACGCCGGGGTGGCGCTGCTGTGCGCGTGCCTGCTGAACCGCGGCACCACGACCCTGCGCAAGGTCGCCCGGATCGAGGAGGTCAACCGGCTGCTGGAGGTGCTCGGCAGCCTGGGTGTCCAGACCCGGTGGATCGGCGACGAGGGCGACCTCGAGATCGTGCCGCCGCAGGACCTCGACCTGAGCGCCATCGACGAGGCCGCCGCCCGGCGTACCCGGTCGGTGATCATGTTCCTCGGCCCGCTGCTGCACCGCGCCGACACCTTCGAGCTCCCCTACGCCGGCGGCTGCAACCTCGGCAGCCGCACCGTCGAGCCGCACATGGCCGCGCTGCGGCCGTTCGGCCTCGAGGTGAAGGCAAGCGACGGGTCCTACCACGCTACCGTGAACCGCGCCGTCGGGCCCACCCGCCCGATCGTGCTCACCGAGCGCGGCGACACGGTCACCGAGAACGCGCTGATGGCCGCGGCGCTCCATCCCGGTACGACGATCATCCGCAACGCGTCGTCCAACTACATGGTCCAGGACCTCTGCTTCTACCTGCAGAAGCTCGGCGTCGGGGTCGAGGGCGTCGGCACCACGACGTTGACCGTGACCGGCCGGACCCACATCGACGTCGACGTCGACTACGCCCCGAGCGAGGACCCGATCGAGGCGATGTCGCTGCTCGCCGCCGCGATCGTCACGGAGTCCTCGATCACCATCAAGCGGGTGCCCATCGAGTTCCTCGAGATCGAGCTGGCGCTGTTGGAGGAGATGGGCTTCAAGTACTCCCGCTCCGAGGAGTACGTCGCCCGCAACGGCCATACCCGCCTGGTCGACGTCACCACCTACCGGTCGCACCTGACCGCGCCGCTGGACAAGATCCACCCGATGCCCTTCCCGGGGCTCAACATCGACAACCTGCCGTTCTTCGCGGTGATCGCGGCCGTGGCCGACGGCCAGACGATGATCCACGACTGGGTCTACGAGAACCGCGCGATCTATCTGGTCGAGCTCAACAAGCTCGGCGGCCAGGTCAAGCTGCTCGACCCGCACCGGGTGATGGTCGAGGGCCCCACGCGCTGGACCGGCACGGAGATCGTGTGCCCGCCGGCGCTGCGCCCCGCGGTGGTGATCCTGCTGGCGATGCTCGCCTCGAAGGGCACCTCGGTGCTGCGGTCGACCTACGTCATCCACCGCGGCTACGAGGACCTCGCCGAGCGGCTCAACCTGCTGGGCGCCCAGATCGAGACGTTCCGCGACCTGTGACCTCTGACCGCGGAGCCGAGCCTGTGAGGCCGCGGCCGCGAGTCACACTGCACCCACGGGTGGTGGTGCTGGTGGAGGGGCGGAGCGACGTAGCCGCCGTCGAGGCGCTGTGCGCGGCCCGCGGCCTCGACCCCGAGACCGACTCGTTCGCCCTGGTCGACATGGGCGGTGTCACCAACGTCGCGCACCACCTGACCCGGCTGACGTCGAGCCCCGGCTCACCGCGCGTGCTGGGGCTCTGCGACGCACCGGAAGAACGCTTCGTGATCCGGGCACTCCGCCGCGAGGGGGTCGAGGTGGAGACCCGTCAGGACCTGGAGCGGGCGGGGTTCGTGGTCTGCGACCGCGATCTCGAGGACGAGCTGATCCGGGCGCTCGGACCGGCCCGTGTCGAGTCCGTGCTGGGCGAGCTCGGCCAGCACGAGCAGCTCCGTGCGTTCCAGCGCCAGCCCCAGTGGCGCGGCCGCGACGTGCACGACCAGCTACGGCGCTTCGCCGGCACCGCCTCGGGGCGCAAGGCTCTCTTCGCCCGTCGGCTGGCCGAAGAGCTGACGCCCGAGAACACGCCGCCGCCGCTCGCCCGGCTGCTCGACGCCCTGGCGCAGGCCCTGTAGACGCCGCCGGGCCGCTCGTCATCCATGTGACCCAGGCGGCGTCACGGATACTGCTCGCGTGCCCCCACGTCGTACCGGCTTCCCGTTCCTCGACGACGGCGGACCGGTGCTCGCCTTCGCCCACCGCGGTGGCGCCGAGCACCCCGACCTGGTCGGGCTGGAGAACACCCGTGCCGCGTTCGCGCACGCGGTGGCGCTCGGCTACCGCTACCTGGAGACCGACGTCCATGTCACGCGCGACGGCGTCCTGATGGCCTTCCACGACACCGGGCTGGACCGCGTCAGCGACGGCATCGGCGGCCTGGCCGACCTCGACGCCGCCGAGCTCTCCCGGGTGAAGGTGGCGGGGCGCGAACCCGTGCCCACGCTGGCCGACCTCGTCGCCGCATTCCCCGGGGCCAGGTTCAACATCGACCTCAAGTCCGACGATGCCGTCGCCCCGCTCGCCGCGCTCGTCGCGCGGCACGACCTCGCCGACCGGGTTCTCGTCGGCTCGTTCTCGCCCGGGCGGATCCGCCGGTTCCGGCGCCTGGTCGGACCACGCGTCCCCACGTCTGGCCACCCGGTCGAGGTGGCGGCGTTCGTGCTGCTGCCCGGCCGGCTGGCGCGACGCCTCACTCGCGGGCAGGTCGCTGCCCTGCAGATCCCGCACCGTCTCGGGCCGTGGACGATCGCCGGCCCGCGCGTCGTACGACGGGCGCACGACGTGGGCGTACACGTACACGTCTGGACGGTGGACGACCCCGACGAGATGCGGCTGCTGCTCGACCGCGGCGTCGATGGCCTGATGACCGACCGCACCGACATACTCAGGACGGTGCTGCGCGAGCGCGGCCAGTGGATGGGCCGAGCGAAGGGCGCATGATGGAGGAGGGCGTCGCGGACCTCACGCCGCTCTGGCGCTCACAGGAGCAGAAGGCCTGGAACTGGTACGACTGGGCCAACTCGGCCTACTACACCACGATCCTGACCGTCCTGTTCGCCCCGTTCATGATCACCGTGGCCGGCCGGGCCGCGGGCTGCGGCAACTCCGCCGACGAGAACTGCAGCAAGACCGTCAGCCTGCTCGGACTCCACCTCGCCGCCGGCTCCCTGCCGTTCTACCTGACCAGCTTCGCCACGATCAGCAGCGCCTTCGTGCTGCCGATCGTTGGCGCGATGGTCGACCGGTCGTCGCGCAAGAGGTGGCACATGGCCGGCTTCGCCTGGTCCGGCTCGCTCTTCGCCGCCCTGCTCTTCTTCATGCATGGCGACCAGTGGCAGCTGGCGGTGTTCGCCATCGTGACCAGCAGCATCCTCGGTGGCTGCTCGCTGGTCAGCTACTACGCCATCCTGGTCGATATCTCGACCGAGGCCGAGCGCGACCGGGTCTCGTCCCGCGGCTGGGCGTTCGGCTACCTCGGGGGAGGCCTGCTGCTGGCCCTCAACCTGGTCGTGGTCCTCATGCACGACACGTTCGGGCTCGACAAGGAGCTGGCCGTCCGGCTCTCGATGTTGTCCGCGGCCCTGTGGTGGGCCGGGTTCACGTTCGTCCCGTTCCTGCGCCTGCGCGACCACCCGCCCCGGGGCGTGGTGCCCGAGTCCGGTGGCCTGCTGCGCCGCAGCTTCGGCCAGCTGTTCACCACGCTCCGCGAGATGCGCCGCTTCCCGATGACGCTGACCTTCCTGCTGGCGTTCCTGTTCTACAACGACGGCATCCAGACCGTGATCAACGTGGCGTCGGCCTACGGCTCCAAGCAGCTCGGCTTCGGCGACAGCGTGCTGGTCGCCACGATTCTGCTGATCCAGTTCGTCGCCTTCGGCGGCGCCCTGTTCTTCGGCCGGCTCGCCGCGTCGTACGGCGCCTACCGCTGCCTCCTGTGGGGGACCTACGCCTGGATGGCCATCGTGGTGCTGGCGATGTTCCTGCCCCGGAAGAACGTCGTCGCGTTCCTGCTGATCGGCGTCGCGATCGGGCTGGTCCTGGGCGGCACCCAGGCCCTGTCACGGTCGTTCTTCAGCCTGCTGATCCCCCGCGGCCGGGAGGGCGAGTACTTCGCGCTCTACAACGCATGCGAGCGCGGCACCTCGTGGTTCGGCACTTTCCTGTTCGGTCTGGTATTCCAGATCACGGGGTCCTACCGGCCCGCGATCGTCGCCCTGATCGTGTTCTTCGTGCTCGGAGCGGTGTTTCTGCTCCGGCTCGACGCCCGACAGGGCATCGCGGAGGCCGGAAACGCCGTACCAGCCGTCGTGTGACCCGCCCGGCAGAGGCTGAAGGAACATCTCGCCGACGGCGTACGTTGGAACATAAGAAGGAATCTGTGGACGCGTGGCATCACGAATCCCGGGTACGGACGTCTTGTTCTTATACGCCTTCGGTGGCGTATCGGGGGTCAACAACGTTGGAGGTGAACCTCATGGCAGAGCGCACACTGCGTGGAGCGCGGCTGGGGGGACAGAGTTTCGAGGACGAGCGCGGCATCGAGTTCGCCGCCCGTCAGCAGAGTGGCTACCGCTGCGTCAACGGCCACGAGTTCGAGGTGACCATGTCCATCGAGGCCGACGTCCCGGCGGTGTGGGAGTGCCCGCGCTGCGGCGCCGAGGCACTGAGCACGTCGGGGATCCTTCGCGAGGAGAAGACCGAGAAGCCGGCCCGCACCCACTGGGACATGCTGCTCGAGCGTCGCTCCGAGAAGGAGCTCGAGGACATCCTCAAGGAGCGCCTGGAGCTGCTCCGGGGCGGCGAGATCGGTCCCGCCCACCTGCACCGTACGAACGCCAAGCGTCGGGTGAAGTCGAACGCCTGAACACTGGTCCCGGTGACGCGCGGAGGCGTCACTCGTCGACCACCTCGCCCCGGACAACGGGTCCCTGTGACCCGGGTCCGGGGCGAGTGACGTTCACGAGCCGTCGGCTCACCACCCGGGTGAGCACGGTCCGGGCGAACGGCCGGGTGAAGGGCAGGATCAGCAGGATCCCGACCGCGTCGGTGACGAACCCCGGGCTGATCATCAAGGTGCCGCCGATCAGGATCAGCGCGCCGTCGGCGAGCTCGCGGGACGGCATCCGGCCCGACGAGAGGGCCACGGACAAGGCCCGCCAGGCGCGTCGTCCCTCGTGGGCGATCAACCAGCTGCCGAAGATGCTGTCGGCGATCAGCAGCAGGATCGTCCACCACGCTCCGATGGCCTGGCCGACCTGGATGATCACGTAGATCTCCACGATCGGCACGAGCACGAACGACGCGACCAGCAGCCACCACGGCCAGCCGCGCCGGCGCAGCCGTCGGCGACGGATCGGGCCCCCGGTCACGACCTGCTCCATCCGCGCAGCAGTCGCTCGCGGCGCTCGCGCAGGCCCCAGGACGTGATCCGACGCAGCGACTCCGTGGCAACCCGGCCGCTCATCTTCGAGTCGCCACGCACCCGCTCGACGAACTCGATGGGGACCTCACTCACGCGCAGTCCGCGGCGAAGGCAGCGCACCACCATGTCGGTCTGGAAGACGTATCCCGTGCTCTCGACCGACTCCAGGTCGATCGCCTCCAGCGTGCTCCGGCGGAACAGCCGGTACCCCGCCGTCGCGTCGCGCACCTTCACCCCCAGCAGGATCCGGACGTAGAAGTTGCCACCGCGGGAGAGCAGCTCGCGTCGCCGTGGCCAGTTGACCACGCTCCCGCCGGGGATCCAGCGGGCACCGATCACGAGGTCCGCCTCCGCCAGCGCGTCGCGAAGCAGCTGCAGCTGCTCGGGCTGGTGGGAGCCGTCCGCGTCCATCTCACCGATCACGTCGTACCCGGCGTCCATCGAGACCGCGAAGCCGTGCTTGTACGCCGCCCCGAGACCGGCCTTCTCGGTGCGGTGCAGGACGTGGACGGCATCGTCGGCGGCCGCGAGCTCGTCGGCGAGCTTGCCGGTGCCGTCCGGAGAGTTGTCGTCGACCACGAGCACGTCCACCTCCGGCTGGGCGACGCGCATCCGGCCCACGATCCAGGCCAGGTTGTCGGCCTCGTTGTAGGTCGGCATCACCATCACCGTGCGGCCGTGAGGCACCGGAGGTACGGCGGACTGGTCACTGGTCACGCAAGGGTCCTGTCGGTGGTCGGCGCCGCGGCGTCGGCGGTCGGGGCCGGTCGGCGGGGACGACGATACTGGGCCAGACCCAACAGCCAGGCGAGAACGACCAGCCCCACGCATCCGCGTCCGAGCCACGGGCCGATCCGGACCGCCGGGGTCACCGCGTCCACCAGGCCGACCCGCGACTCGACGTAGGAACGGGTCTGCCTCGGAGTGCTGGTCACCACCGACCCATCGGGCGCGATCACTCCGGTGATGCCGTTGATGGCCGCCACCACGACGTACCGGTCGGTCTCGATCGCGCGGAGTCGGCTGATCGCGAACTGCTGCTCGATCTGCGAGGTGTGGATGAACATCGCGTTGCTGGTCTGCACAACGACCAGCTGCCCGCCGCGCGAGATCTGCGCGTACAGGCCGTCGTCGTAGGCCACGTCGAAGCAGATGGCGTCGGCCACCCGGGTGCTGCCGATCTGGAGCGGGGTGACACGGGTGCCGCGCACCATGTCGCGCGGGACCTGGTTGAGCTGGGCGAGGTGGGAGCCGAAGAGCCCGCGCCAGGGGATGTACTCCCCGAACGGCACCGGATGCCACTTGGTGTAGCGGTCCCCCGCCCCGGTCACCGGGTCGAACACGATGCCCTGGTTGAGCACGTGGCGGGGACCCCCGTCGACGACGACGCCGGCCAGCAGCGGGGCGTCGATGGCCGACACCGCGGCGTTGAGGTCCGCTCGCATCTCCGGGTCCTCGAACGGGTCGATGGCGGTGGAGTTCTCGGGCCAGACCACGAAGTCCGGCCGCGGCACCCGCCCCTCGTTGACGTCGGCGGCCAGCTTCACCGTCTCGTCGACGTGGTCGTGGGTGATCTGCCGGTAGTGGGCCAGCACGTCGGTGCCGTTGCCCGGCACGTTGCCCTGGACGGCCGCGACCCTGATCGTCGAGACGGGACGGCTGGCGTACGGCGCGACCTGCGGTACCAGGGTGACCGCCACCAGGGCCGCCAGCCCGGCGAGGGTGACCACCCGGCCACGGCCCCGGGCGCCGTACGCCGCGGCGAGGAGGGCGCCGGTGAGGGCCAGCAGGAGGCTGACCCCCGTGGTGCCGGCATAGGGCAGGACCGGCGCGAGAGGCGTGTCGACCACCGCGTAGGCGAGGCGGCCCCATGGCATGCCGCCCGCGGGCCAGTCGGTGCGGATGTTCTCCATCGCGACCCAGGCGGCGGCGAGCCAGAGCGGCGCTGCCGGGAGGCGCCTCAACCGGACCGTGGCCGCGCCCAGCACGGCGTACCAGAGCGCCTGGGTGGCCGACAGGCCCAGCCAGGGCACGGTGCCGACGACGTGCATCCACCACAGCAGGGTGAACTGGAACGCGACACCGAAGGCCAGCCCGGGCACCCACGCGGTGCGGGCGGGGAGCCCCTCGGTGAGCGCGAAGAACGCCGCGACTGCGAACGGCAACAGCCAGAACGCGTAGGTGGGCGGGAAGGCCAGCGCCAGCGCGAACCCGGCAAGAAGTGCCAGGAGGATGCGAGCCGACATGGGGAGACGGTAGCCGTCGAGACCGGAGGGGTTGTCGGCCCTTCGGGCCGACCGGGTCACGACTGGCTGCCGCAGCCCCGGAAGTTGTCTAGGGGGACCGACTCCCCCTCCGGTCTCGCTCTCGTGCCGTGGGACCGACCTCCGCGAACCGGCTGCTGCCGGTGGGCGGCCTCCCACCGGATGACCCGGTCACTCGGACGTCGGTCCCACGTGCACGAATGCCCGAGCGAACGCAACGAACCTTCGGACGTGACCGACCACGTTGTCAAGCAGCCGCTGACCTGCGACGACACGCGAACGCGCAGGTCAGCGACGTCGTCCCGCCTGAGAATTCATCAAGAATTCGGTCGCCACAACGGCGTGTCCGGCGTCGACACACCGGTCAGGTGAACGGTCCCTAACCAGGAACGACGACCGTGCCGGTGGCCGTCGTGGCCACCAGCGGAGGGTCGAGCAGCTCGGCCGCACCGGGCCGCTCCTCGGTGGCGCGGCCTCGCGCCACGACGGTCACCGAGAGCTCCAGCACCCGGCTCCGGTTGCCGGCCCGCACCAGTTCGCACACGATCTCGAGCACGTCGCCGGCCCGGACCGGGGCACGGAACTGCACGTCGGAGTACGACGCGAACAGCCCCTCGTCGCCGTCGGTGCGGATGCACATCTCGGTCGCCACGTCGCCGAACAGGGCCAGGCTGTAGGCGCCGTCGACGAGGTTGCCGGCGTAGTGGGCGTGGGAGTAGGCCACGTAGCGGCGGTGGACGACGCGGATCCCGACCTCGGCTGACATCAGGAAGCCTTCCTGTTCGTCACTCGGTGGACGAGGTATGACGCGACCTCGCCGGGCGTCGTACCCCGGCCGAAGACGCGATCGACCCCGAGCTCGGCGGCCATCGCCTCGTCGAAGCGCGGCCCGCCGACGACCAGGAGGGGACGCGTGTCCGACGGGTAGGACTCGCGGAACGCGGCCGACATCTCGCGGGTGTTGAGCAGATGGGCGTCACGCTGGGTGACCACCTGGGAGACCAGGACCGCATCGGCGTTCTCCTCGCGGGCACGCTCGACGAGCTGGGGCACGCTGACCTGGGCACCGAGGTTCACGACCTTCAGCTCGCGGTAGTACTCCAGCCCCTTCTCGCCCGCGAACCCCTTGACGTTGAGGATCGCGTCGATGCCGACGGTGTGGGCGTCGGTGCCGATGCACCCACCGACGACGACGAGCCGGCGGCGCAGGCTGCGCTTGATCGCCGCGTTCGCCTCCTTGGGCGTGAGCAGTGGGTAGTCGCGCTCCACGACCTCGACCTTCGACGGGTCGACCAGGTGGTCGACGCGGCCGTAGACGACGAAGAACGTGAACCCCTCCCCCATCGGCTTGGCGTGCACGACGAGCGCCGGGTCCATGCCCATCTTGTTGGCCAGCTGGGCCGCGGCCCCCTCCGCAATCTTCGAGTGGGTCATCGGCAGGGTGAAGCTCAGCTGCACCATGCCGTCGCCGGTGGTGTCCCCGTACGGCCGGATCGGGCCGCCTTCGGCCGGGTCCTTCCCGCTGGTCGAGCTTGTCGAGACCATCACGCCTCCAGGATCTGGCTGGCCGGATTGACATAACCGGGGGCCTTCTCGGCGACCCCGTCGAGCCCGCGACCGCCGGTCGCCGGCCGCTTCATCAGGCCGAAGGTGCCGTCGCCGATCGCTTCCAGCAGCGGCGCGCGACCCGGCTCCGCGGTGATGCGTTCCAGCAGGTCGATGGTCTCGCCCAGCACCGTGCGCGCGCGCTCCGCGATGAAGCCGTCCGGTGCGGGCCGGAAGTCCTCGTGCAGGTTGCCCGCGGCGTTCATCACGTAGCGGACGTTCTGCAGGGCGAGGTCGCGGTCGGACAGCCACGGGGTGACGACGGCTTCCGTCATCATCCCGACCAGCAGGATCCCCTGGCCGGTGAGGGCACCGATCAGGTTGAAGAAGCCGTCGAGGAGGTAGCCGCGGAAGACGTCGCCGGTCATGTGACGTGTCGGCGGCATCCACTTCAGGGGCGCATTCGGGAACAGGTCCCGGGCCAGCATCGCGTGCGCCAGCTCGAGCCGGAACGAGTCGGGAACGTCGGGGTCGATCTCGAAGGCGTGGCCCAGGCCGAGCTGCCAGTCCTCGAGGCCGGCCTCCTTGGCGAAGTACTCGTTGAGCAGCTGGCTGGTGGTGACCGTGTGGGCGGCCTCGACGGCGTCCGCGGTGGTGAGGTAGTTGTCCTCGCCGGTGTTGATGATGATCCCGGCCCGGGCGTGGACCTGCCGGCTGAACCGCTGGTCGACGAACGTGCGGATCGGGTTGATGTCGCGGAAGAGGATGCCGTACATCGAGTCGTTGAGCATCATGTCGAGCCGTTCGAGGCCGGCCAGGGCGGCGATCTCGGGCATGCACAGGCCGCTGGCGTAGTTGGTGAGCCGCACGTAGCGGCCCAGCTCCCGGGACGTCTCGTCGAGGGCGGCCCGCATCAGCCGGAAGTTCTCCTGCGTGGCGTAGGTGCCGGCGAACCCCTCGCGGGTGGCGCCCTCCGGCACGAAGTCGAGCAGGCTCTGACCGGTCGAACGGATCACCGCGATGACGTCCGCGCCCTCGCGCGCGGCCGCCTGCGCCTGCGGGATGTCCTCGTAGATGTCGCCGGTGGCCACGATCAGGTAGATCCACGGTGTGGCGGGGGCGTCGCCGATGCGCGCGATCATCCGCTCGCGCTCCTTGCGGCGCTGGTCGATCCGCTTGATACCGGCACCGACCTGACGCCTCGCCGCAGCGGCCGCCCGGGTGGCGTCCTGGCCGTCGGGGATCCGGAAGCGGACCGAGCCCGCCGACGCCTTCTCCGCAAGCTCCCGGAGGTCGGCGCCCTCACCGCGTCGTACGG
>DAINSL010000021.1:15721-35023 GCA_036741335.1 Nocardioides sp.
GTCGTACGGCGTCCCAGACCGGCAGGGCGACCCCGTGCTCGAGGCCCACGTCGGCCCGGACGCAGTCGACGAGGCGGTTCACCCAGGGCGTGCCCTCGGCGTCGGCGCCCTCGAGCCCGGCCAGCCGGAGCGTCGCGCGCTCGACCGAGACGGTGGTGTGGCGCTGGGCGATCTTGACGATCGGCCGGCCGACCGTGCGGGCCAGCGAGCGCGCCCGGCGGACGGTCGCCGGGTCGAGGTCGAGCTTGCCGCGGGGGCGGGTCGAGACCGCCATCAGAGTCTCCGCTCGAACAGGCTGCGTACGCCGGGGTTGTCGCGCAGCAGCTCCAGGGCGTAGGCCGCGTGGCCGGGCGTATAGCCGTTGCCGATCAGCATCGTCACGTCGGCCGCGAGCCCCTCGGCGCCGAGGGCGGCCGCGGAGAACGAGGTGGCCATGGAGAAGAAGATGACCGTGCCGCGCTCGGCGGTGGCCAGGATCGCGCCGCCCTCGCAGCCCGGGACGTCGACGCACACGACCGTGATGTCGGCGAGGTGACCGGCAGACGCGACCGCGTCACGCAGCGCGACCGGGTCGCGGGCATCGGCGACCACGACGTCGTCGGCGAGCCCGCTGGCACGCACGAGAGCCGCCTCGGCGTCGTTGGGCACGACACCGACCGTCCGCCGGCATCCGGCGTCGGCCGCCGCGGCCAGGCTCAGCGAACCCGACTTGCCGGCCCCGCCGATGACCGCGACCACCGGCTGCTCGTATTGAGTGACCACGCGATGGGTCAGTGCCGGCGCGCCGCACACGTCCATCACGGCCAGGCTCAGCGCGGCCGGCAGGTCGTCGGGGATCGTCGCCGCGATCGAGCGGCCGAACAGGATGGCGTAGCCGTCGGTCGGGACCTGCTCGCCGCGGCCGTCCCAGCGCTCGAGGGCATCCTCGATCACCAGCGGGGTGAGTGTCAGCGAGACGAGGGTCGCGACGCGGGCGCCCACCCGCAGGCCCAGCGGGGAGTCCGGCCCGACCTCCTCGACCGTGCCGACGAGCATGCCGCCGGAGCCGGTCACGGGGTTCTGCATCTTGCCGCGGGCAGCCACGATGCTGCGAACCTCAGCCCGAATCCGGTCACCGTGCATCTCGCCGTCGTCGGTCGTGTGCTTGGCCTCGAGCTGGCGGAAGGACGCGGCATCGAGGTTCAGGGTCTCCACGCGGACGCGCACCTCGTCCGGCCACAGCTCACGACGGGTGTCGAGACGCTGCGCCGCCTGCGGGAGCACGACCACCTCGTCGAGGACCCGGTGCAGGCCGGTGGGGTCGCTCGTCGTGGTGACGGTCGAATCGGTGCGCGGCGCCGTCATTCTCTGAGTTTCCTCCGTGGATCCCGGGTTGTGCGAAAGAATCTGCGGCGTGGCATTAGACTAGCCGCACGTTCTGCGCCTACTCTGACAGAAGCGCGTCGGGCGACACAACCGGCACGCCGACCTGCCCGGAATGGGCCGACCCGCACCCCGCAGGAGACCTCCGATGAGCATCGAGACATCGATCGGTCTGGAGACCGGTCAGCCCTACCCCTATCGTCGCACCGAGCTGGTCGAGCCGGAGTGGACGCGCTTCCCCGGCTGGAAGGACGTCACCGCCGAGGACTGGGCCTCCGCGCAGTGGCAGCGCGCGCACTGCGTGAAGAGCGTCAAGCAGCTGCGTGAGCTGCTCGGCGAGCTCGTCGACGACCGCTTCTACGCCGACCTCGAGCGCGACCAGGCCGAGCGCGCCACGATGTCGATGCTCGTGCCGCCGCAGATGATGAACACGATGGCGCGGCACGACGAGCCGGCCGGCCCCGGGTCGCTGACCGACGCGTTCTACGCCGACCCGATCCGCCACTACATGCTCCCGGTCTTCAGTGACCGTCATACCGACTGGGCCTCCCACCCGCACGCCACCCGCGACTCGCTGCACGAGCACGACATGTGGGCCACCGAGGGCCTCACCCACCGCTACCCGACCAAGGTGCTCGCCGAGCTGCTGCCGACGTGCCCGCAGTACTGCGGCCACTGCACCCGGATGGACCTCGTCGGCAACTCCACGGCTGTCATCGACAAGTTGAAGTTCGTCGGCAAGCCCAACGACCGCCTCGGCGACATGCTCGACTACCTCCGGCGTACGCCGGGAGTGCGCGACGTGGTGGTCTCCGGCGGCGACGTGGCGAACATGCCGTTCCCGCGGTTGGAGTCGTTCCTGACCTCGCTGCTCGAGATCGAGAACATCCGCGACATCCGCCTCGCGACCAAGGCGCTGATGGGCCTGCCGCAGCACTGGCTGCAACCCGACGTCGTCGAGGGCATGACCCGGATCGGCACCATGTCGCGCCAGCGCGGCGTCTCCGTGGCGATCCACACCCACGTCAACCACGCCAACTCGGTCACGCCGCTGGTGGCGGAGGCGACGCGGACCATGCTCGACACCGGCATCCGCGACGTTCGCAACCAGGGCGTGATCCTCAACGGCGTCAACGCCGACCCGCATGCGCTGCTCGACCTGTGCTTCGCCCTCCTCGATGGCGCGCAGATCATGCCGTACTACTTCTACATGTGCGACATGATCCCGTTCTCGGAGCACTGGCGTGTCTCCGTCGCCGACGCGCAGCGGCTGCAGCACGCGATCATGGGCTACCTGCCCGGCTTCGCGACGCCGCGCATCGTGTGTGACGTGCCCTTCGTCGGCAAGCGCTGGGTCCACCAGCTGGAGTCCTACGACACCGAGCGCGGCATCAGCTACTGGACCAAGAACTACCGCACCTCGATCGAGGCGGCCGACCCCGAGGCCCTCAGCCGGACCTACGAGTACTACGACCCGATCCACACCCTGCCCGACGCCGGGCAG
Organism: Nocardioides sp.; assembly: GCA_036741335.1. Lineage (GTDB taxonomy): Bacteria > Actinomycetota > Actinomycetes > Propionibacteriales > Nocardioidaceae > Nocardioides. Next base: position 18,588 of record DAINSL010000021.1, read on the forward strand.
GGGTGGTGGGCCGAGCAAGGCAGGCTCGACGAGTCCGCCCTCAAGGCCGCCGAGGTGGCCGAGGCGTCCCGTCGTACCGCCGCACTCCAGGCCCACTGACGGTTCTGCGTTCGGGCTCGGGCTTCGGTGGTTTCCCCGGTCGCCCGGGGAAACTGTCACTGGGCAGGCGAAACTTCACCCACCAAGTGACACACTTGCCTGCCCAGTCGCGCGGGTGTTGACGGCTGCGCGCCCGCCAGCCCTCCACAGCGAGGGGTACGGCGTAGGCGATCCACAGGTGCAAGCCACGGTCGCCAAGCTCGGAACGATTGCCGGAGAACATGCCGGGATGACTCACGACCAGCAGGCAATTCTCGACGCGATCAACTCCGTGACGTTGCGTGCCGAAGCGCTCGCTCGGGGCTACGACGACCGCACCATCGCTCGGATGGTGCGAACAGGGGTATGGCACAAGGTCCGCCATGGTGCCTACATCGGCGCCGACGTGTGGTCAGGTCTCGACTCGTCCGATCGTCATCGGTCACTTTTGCGAGCAGTGTTGCGCACCGCCAAGAGCCCGTGTGTCGCCTCGCACCTTTCGGCCGCTGTCGAGCTCGGTGCGCCGACGTGGGATCTGGACCTCTCGGTGGCTCACCTCACCCGCCTCGATGGAAGGTCAGGACGCAAGGAAGCGGGCGTCGCCCAGCACCGGGGTCTGGTGCAGCCGCACGAGATCCAGTCCGTGAACGGCGTCGCTGTGACATCCGGCACGCGGATCGCCCTGGACGTGATCAGAACGGCGCCCGACCCAGAGCATGCGCTGGTAGTGGTGAACGGGCTGCTCCACGACGGACACACGACGCTGGACGATCTGCGTGCGGCTCACGAGCTCACCGCCCACTGGCCCGATACTCGACCCGCGCATGTTGTCCTGTCGCTCGCTGACCCGCGCCCGGAGTCCGTCGGCGAGTCCCGGTCGGTGTTCATGTGCTGGGCGCAGGGGATTCCCAAGCCGGAACCCCAGTACGAGATCTTCGACGAGCGAGGCCAGCTCGTCGCTCGAGTTGACCTTGCCTGGCCGGGTCGCCGTACCTACCTCGAGTTCGACGGGCTGATCAAGTACACACGCCTCCTGAAGAAGGGCGAAAGCGCTACCGACGTCGTTCTGCGGGAAAAGCGCCGGGAAGAACTCATCTTCCGTCTGACGGGGTGGCGATGCATTCGCATCACCTGGGCCGACCTCGATCGACCCGCCGCAACCGCGCGTGCCATCGCCGCCCTCTTCGCCATCGCATCCGCTGCCTGAACAACGTCACTGGCCCGGGGATACTGTCACTTGACGTGGGAAGTTTCGCCCGTCATCTGCCAATTTCCCCGGTCGACCGGGGAAACCAGCGAGACCCCGCCCTCCCGCGGCGGGGGCTGCTCGTGGTGGGTGGTCTGGTGCTCCTGAGTGGCGGCTGCTCGCGGCACGCATCCGGCAGTGCGGCGCGGCCTACCGGACCCAGCACCCCGGCTACGCGCTCGACTCCCTCGTCGCCCGGCACCTCGTCGCCCGTCGAACACGCCCTGCCGGCCGTCATGGCGTGGCGACCGGAAGATGGTGAGCTCGTGCCCGCTTGCAAGCTGGCTGCCGTACGCCGGATCGAAGGGGCCGGGAACGGCCCGGACACCGCGGTGCAGGTCATCGACGCGCAGTACGGCGGCCTGCTCGCGGGCTCCGCGAGCGTCCTGGTCGTGACCCGCTCGTGGCAGCGTGCCGGCACCCGGATCCTCCCCGGCGGTCGCACGTACGACGTACGGCTGAGCAGAGCGGGCGCCACCTGGCGGGTCACCGCGATCCACCCGTCGTTGCCGGGCCCCGAAGCGGTCACCCACTCCCCGGCCGCACGGCAGGTGCTCGGCTCGGATCGCATCCAGCTGCCCCCCGCCGCCGAGCGCGACGTGCTGTCCGGCCAGGTCCATGACTCGGTGCTCGCCGCGCTCCTGGAGGTCGCGGGGACCCATCGGGTCTCGGTGAGCGTGGTGCGCTCCGGCCACCCGCTCTACGTCTTCGGCACCGACCGCCTGAGCGACCATCCGCAGGGCCGCGCGTTCGACACCTGGGCGATCGACGGGCATCCGGTGGTCGACCCGCGGACGCCCCGCAGCCTCGTCGTCGACTACATGCACGCGGTGGCGGCTGCCGGCTCCTACAACGTCGGCGGCCCCTACCTCCTCGGCGCCGCGCCGCAGTGGTTCAGCGACGCCACCCACCACGACCACGTGCACGCGGGTTTCACGAGCTGAGCCCCAGCTGTGATGCCTATCCAGTGACCGGCCTGTTCTCGTACGGCGTGCTGAGCACGATCGTGGTCCGGGTCGCGACGTTCGCCACCGACCGGATCCGCGCGAGCAGATCCTCCAGCGCGGACGGCGTCGCGACCCGCACCTTGAGGATGTAGGACTCGTCGCCGGCCACCGACCAGCACGACTCGATCTCGCGGATGTCGCGCAGCCGGTCGGGGTAGTCGTCGGGCTGGGACGGGTCGATGGGGGTGATCGACACGAACGCCGTCAGCGTCAGACCGAGCTCCTCGTGGTCGATCGCGGCACCGTAGCCGGAGATCACGCCACGCTTCTCCAGCCGCTTCACACGCTGATGCACCGCAGACGTGGACAGGCCGGTCGCCTTGCCGAGGTCGGTGAAGGACATCCGGCCATCGGCGGCCAGCAGCTGGACGATGGTGCGATCCGTGTCTTCCACGCCGACGACCCTAGCGTCCGCCCGCGGCGACATGCGGCAGACTCTGGCGCTGTGGCGACCGAACAGAGACTGATGGTCCTCGACTCCGCGTCGATGTACTTCCGTGCCTTCTTCGGCGTGCCCGAGGTCACCGCACCGGACGGGACCCCCGTGAACGCCGTCCGCGGCTTCATGGACTTCATCAGTCGCCTGGTCGGCGACTACCGCCCCACACATCTGGTCTGCGCCTGGGACAACGACTGGCGTCCCCAGTGGCGGGTCGACCTCATCCCGTCGTACAAGGCACACCGTGTGGTGGCCACGATCCCCGGCCCGAAGCCCGACATCGAGGAGGTGCCCGACCCCCTCGAGATCCAGGTGCCGATCATCCTCGACGTGCTCGACGCGTTCGGGATCTGCGTCGTGGGGGCCGATGGCTACGAGGCCGACGACGTCATCGGGACGCTGGCCACCGGAGCGTCGATGCCGGTCGACGTGGTCACCGGAGACCGCGACCTGTTCCAGCTGGTCGACGACCACGCGGGCGTGCGCGTGCTGTACATCGCCCGCGGTGTCGGCAACCACGAGCGGGTCACCGATGAGGTGGTGGTCGGCAAGTACCGCGTGCTCCCGGGCCAGTACGCCGACTTCGCCACCATGCGCGGCGATGCCTCGGACGGGCTCCCGGGCGTACCCGGTGTCGGCGACAAGACCGCGGCGTCGCTGCTGCTGAAGTTCGGCGACCTGCAGGGCATCATCGCCGCCGCGGCCGACCCCGACTCCGAGATGTCACCCGGGCCGCGCCGCCGGATCCTCGACGCCGCCGACTACCTCCAGGTGGCCCCGACGGTCGTCGCGGTGGCGCGCCGCATCGACCTCGCGACGTACGACGCGACGCTGCCAGCCGCACCCCGCGACGCCGACCTGGTCGAGCAGCTGACGGAGCGCTGGGGCCTGGGCAGCGCCCCGGGTCGTCTCACCGCCGCGCTCGCGCGCTCACATGGGTCCCCCGACTGACACCTCAGCCCAGCATCTCGTCGACGGCGATCCGCGCGGACGACGGACAGCCCTTGGTGAAACCGTAGAACGGGCCGAAGTCGCGGGTCGAGGCGAACCCCGTCACGAACAGCCCCGGCAGCGTCGTCTCGAAGCCCGGCGAGAGGTCGGGGAAGCCGTCGGTGACCGAGACCCGGTCGATCAGCCCGGCCAGGTAGGGGACGGCACCGAGGTCGGCACGGTAGCCGGAGGCACAGGTGACGTGGTCGACCTCGAGCACCTCGCCGTCGGAGAGTGTGAGCCGGGCCGGCCCGTCGTCGAGGGTGACCTCCACGACCTCCGTCCGGGCGTGGGGTGTGGACGACGTCCGGCCGTAGCCGAGGCACCAGCCAGGGCTCGAGAGTGAGGCGGCCGACCCGCCAGAACTCCAGCGCGATCGCCTGCTGCTGCTCCGGTGACAGCGACCGCCACCAGCCGCGCTGCGCCAGCGTCTGCTCGACATAGGGGTCCACGAACGCCCAGCTGACCCTGGAGAACGCCGGGGTGTCGTGGCGGTGGACGACATCGACCCTCGCGGCGCCGTGGTCGCAGAGCAGGGCCGCCCACTCGTAGGCGCTCTGCCGTCCACCGATCACGGCCACCCGCGCCCCGGCCAGGTCGTCGAACGCGACCAGCTCGCTGGTGTGGCTGCACCGGTCGTCCGGCAGCGCGTCGTAAAACGCGGGTCGCTGCGCGAAGTGCGCGATGCCGGGAGCAGCCAGCACCTTCTCGGCGGTGATCGTGGACCCGTCGCTCATCGCCGCCTCGAAGTAACCGTCCGGTCGGGTGAGGCTCTCGACCATCACCTCCTCGACGACCAGCTTCTTCTGCTCGCGGAACCACTCGGTGTGGTCGAGGAAGACCCCGATCGGGATTGGGTCGTGGTCGTCCGGGCTGAGCCCTCGCTCCTCGAAGTAGGCCTCGAACGTGTGCTCCCTCATCGCATCCAGCGACCAGTCCGGGCCGGAGCGGAGAAACATGCCCAGGGGCATCTGGTCGCGCCAGAACCCCATCGGCCGACCCACGATCCGGGTCCGGACGCCCCGCTCCAGCGCGTACGCCGCCGCGGAGTAGGCGTAGGGGCCGGCCCCGACGACCAGCAGCTCGGTGTCCGCCATGGGGGCATTCTTGCGTGCCGGAGGTCAGTCCTCCAGCGGCGCCACGGCGACGACCCCGCGCCTGACCCGGCGTACGACGTCGCGCGCGGTCTCGCGCAGGGCACCGTGGCCGGCGGCGTCCGCGACCTGGCCACAGAGGTCGATCAGCTGCTTGATCCACCGGACGAAGTCACCCGCGGTCAGGTCGCTCTCGCCCAGTACCTCGGCGAGGTCGTCGCCCTCGGCCCAGCGGTACACCGCCCACGCCAGGCCGGCGTCCGGGCGGCGCAGGTAGTCGAGCCGGTGCGTCCGCTCGACCTCGGACAGGTCGCGCCAGAGCCCCTCGAGGGCGCCGATCGCCTGCCGGGTGTCGCCTCCGGGCACGCGAGGGGAATCGCCCTCCTCGGCGCGCCGAGCCTCGTAGACCAGCGTCGAGAGCGCCGCGGCCAGTCCGGCCGGCCCGAGCTCGTCCAGAACCCCGAGCCGCAGCGCCTCGGCGACGACCAGGTCGAGCTCGGAGTAGATCCGGCGCAGCGGTCGCCCGAGCTCGGTGACCTCGTCGTCGGCCAGGTAGCCCAGCGTGGCCAACACCTCGCACACCCGGTCGAACTGCCGCGCCACGGTGTTGGTCCGCTGCTCGACCCGGCGCTCGAGAGTCCTGGCGTCCCGGTCCAGCTTGTACCAGCGCTCGGCCCAGCGGGCGTGCTCCTCCCGGTCGGGGCAGTCCTGGCAAGGGTGCTCCCGGAGCTCCTCGCGCAGCGCCTCGACCTCGGGGTCGATCCGGGCCGCCGCCGCACCCTCCCGCCAGCGTGGTGGCGTCAGGTTGTGGGTGCCGGCCCGCAGGGTGGGGGCCAGGTCGCGCCGCGACTGGGGGTTGCGGGCGTTGAACTGGCGCGGGATGCGCACCCTGGTCACCGCCTGGACCGGGGTCGGGAAGTCGAGCAGGCTCAGCCGCCGCGCCTGTCGCTCGGCGGTCAGGACCTGCGGCCGCGGCCCCTCGGGTGACACCCCCGGATCAAGCACGACGGCGAAACCGGCGAACTTCCCGGCCGGGATCTCGATGACGTCGCCGCGCTGCAGCTTCGACAGTGACGCGATGACGTCCTCGCGACGGTCCGCCTTGCGGGCACGCGCGGCGCCCTTCTCCAGCTCGGAGATCCGGTGCCGGAGGGCGGCGTACTCCATGAAGTCTCCGCGCTCGCAGGCGGCGGCCTCGGCGTACCCGGCGAGCGCGTCCTGGCTCTTGGTCAGCTGGCGGGCCAGCCCGACGACCGCCTTGTCGGCCTGGAACTGCGCGAACGACATCTCGAGCAGCTCGCGGGCTCGCTCGCGGCCGACCTGCGTAACCAGGTTGACGGCCATGTTGTACGACGGGCGGAAGCTCGACCGGAGCGGGTAGAGGCGGGTCGAAGCCAGACCGGCCACCTCCGAGGGGTTGATGCCCGGCTGCCACAGCACCACGGCATGGCCCTCGACGTCGAGGCCGCGACGGCCGGCCCGGCCGGTGAGCTGGGTGTACTCCCCCGGCGTGATGTCGGCATGGGTCTCACCGTTCCACTTCGAGAGCTTCTCGAGGACGACCGTCCGGGCCGGCATGTTGATGCCCAGGGCCAGTGTCTCGGTGGCGAACACCGCCTTGCAGAGCCCTCGCACGAACAGCTGCTCCACGCACTTCTTGAAGGCGGGCAGCATCCCGGCGTGGTGGGAGGCGATCCCGCGGGTGAGCCCGTCCAGGAAGTCGTGGTAGCCGAGCACCTGCCGGTCGTCGTCGGGCAGGTCCTCGCAGGCCTCCTCTACGAACGCGTGGATCTCGTCGCGCTCGTCGGCCGTGGTGAGCCGGATGCCGGAGCGCAGGCACTGCGCCACGGCAGCGTCGCACCCGACCCGGCTGAAGATGAACACGATCGCCGGCAGCAGCCCCGCCGCGTCGAGCTGGTCGAGCACCTCGACCCGGCTCGGGATCCACACGCGGCGACCGTTCCCGACGGGTCGGCCCGGGCCACCGGCGCGACCGGCACCACCGCGCCCCCTGGGGGTACGACGGTCGCGCATCTGGGTGCTGGCCCAGTCGTCACGCGCGACGCGCAGCAGCTCGGCGTTGACCGGCGCGCCCTCCTTCACGAACCCGGCTGCGGCGTCGACGTCCGAGGTCGCGAAGAGGTCCAGCATCCTCTTGCCGACCAGCACGTGCTGGTAGAGCGGGACCGGACGGCGCTCCTCCACGATCGTGGTGGTGTCGCCGCGCACGGTCTCGAGCCATTCGCCGAACTCCTCAGCGTTGGAGACCGTCGCCGACAGCGACACCAGGGACACCGACTCCGGGAGGTGGATGATGACCTCCTCCCAGACCGCCCCGCGCGACCGGTCGGCGAGGTAGTGCACCTCGTCCATCACCACGTAGCCCAGGCCGGACAGGGTGCCCGAGCCGGCGTACAGCATGTTGCGGAGCACCTCGGTGGTCATCACCACGACGGGAGCCTCGCCGTTGACGGTCACGTCACCGGTCAGGAGGCCGACCCGGTCGGCGCCGTAGCGCGCGACCAGGTCGTGGTACTTCTGGTTCGAGAGGGCCTTGATCGGGGTGGTGTAGAAGCACTTGCGGCCGGTCTGGAGGGCCAGGTGGACCGCGAACTCGCCCACCACGGTCTTGCCGGACCCGGTGGGAGCCGCGACCAGGACGCCCTGGCCGTCCTCCACGACCCGGCAGGCACGGACCTGGAAGTTGTCCAGCGCGAAGTCGTAGAGCCGGGCGAAGTCCGTGAAGACCGGGTGGCTGCGTGGCTGGTCGGGCGTGCTCACGCCAGCACGGTGAGCGCGCCGGGGGCGCACTCGACGGTCAGCGGCAACGGACCGAACCGCTCCCCGTCCGCGTAGGAGACGATCCCGGGTGCTGCCACCGTCACCGACTTCGCCAGGTGGTGCTCGTACTGCGGGTGGGTCACGTGGGTGCCCTTGAAGAGCTTCGGGTAGGTGCGGATCAGCCCGAGCTTGGACATCGGCTTGATGATCACGACGTCGAGCATCCCGTCGTCCAGGACGGCCCCCTCGGTGATCCGGAGGCCGCCGCCGAACGACGGACCGTTGCCGACCGCGACGAGCATGGCGTCGAGGGTGAGCTCCTGGTCGTCGATCTGCAGCGTATAGGGAAGCGGCTCGAAGACCCGGAGCTCGGACAGGGTGGCCAGGTTGTAGCGCATCTGGCCCTTGGGCCAGGTCATCTTGTTGGCCCGCTCGTTGACGACCGCGTCGAACCCGGCCGCCAGCACGGTGACGAAGTACTTCGAACCGCTCCTCGCCAGGTCGATCGTGCGGGTCTGCCCGGCGATCACCCGGTCCGCCGCGGCCGCGGGGTCCTTGCGCGGGAGGTCGAAGTAGCGCGCCACGTCGTTGCCCGTGCCGGCCGGGATGATGCCGAGCGCCGTCGCCGTGCCGGCCACGGCCTGGACGGCGAGGTGCACCATCCCGTCTCCGCCGCAGATCACCAGAGCGTCGATGCCGTCCGCGACGCACTGCTGCGCGAGGTCGGAGGCCTCGTCGGGGTCGCGGCCCTGCAGGTTGCGAACCACCAGACCGCCCTCGCGCAGGCGAGTGAGCGCCACGTCCCGCACCCGCCCGGCTTTGCCCTTGCCCGCGGTGGGGTTGGTCAGCAGGGCGATCTCCCGTGTGGCCACGCGCGCAGACTATCGGTCGGTGCCGACCCGCAGCCGTACGCCGTACGAGCCGGTGGCGCCGACGGCGTGGGCCAGCCGGCCGACGGCCTCGAGTGCGCACTCGGCGTCCACGCGGGTGCCCGGAAGGGCCAGGAGGATCCGGCCCCTGTCGGAGAGCAGCAGGACCTCACCGTGTCGCCACAGCTGGTGGACCCGCACGCGGAGGGCGTCCGCCGCGACCGGCACGGGATAGGCCTCGTCGACGGCCATCAGGTCGCAGCCCAGCGGGTCCTGCCCCTCGGCCGTCAGCGAGCCCTCGACCCGGTGACCCCTCCGAAGTGCGGTCACCGCCGCCCAGGTCACCTGCTTCACGCCGAGCCAGTCGGGCAGGTCGAAGGGGTCTACCTCGTCGTATGACGGGGGGCCGGGGTGGGCAGAGGTCACAGCGTCGAGGCTTCTTCGTCGGCCCACTGGTCGGTGCGGTCCGGTCGATGTGCGCCGCGCTTGCGGACGCGGTCGGAGATCCGGGCGATGACCTCGGAGAGGGCGAACAGGATCAGCATCGGGATCGCGAGCATCAGCATCGAGAAGGGGTCGGTCGAGGGCGTGGCCACGGCCGCGAACACCATCGTGCCGATCACGATCCACGGGCGGTAGCGGGCGAGTGCCTGGCCGGTGACCACTCCGGCCAGGTTGAGCAGCACCACGAACAACGGGATCTCCATGGCGATGCCGAAGATCAGCAGCATGCGCGTGAGGAACGAGAAGTACCTCGAGAAGTCAACGAGGTTGGTCACGCCCTTCGGCACGAACGAGATCAGCACCGTGAGGCCCTTGGGCAGCACGTAGTAGCCCAGCGCGACACCGCCGATGAACAGGGGGCCGGCCACGGCGGCGAACATCCGGGAGTACTTCTTCTCGTTCTCGTGCAGACCGGGCAGGATGAACGCCCAGATCTGGTAGAGCCAGTAGGGGCTGGCCGCGATCAGCGCGACCACGCCGCACAGCTTCATCTGCAGCAGCAGACCGCCGGTGGCGTCCTGAACGACCGGTACCGTGATGGTGCCCTTCTTGGCGAGCGCAGCCCGGGCTTCGTTGTACGGGTGCTGGACCAGCTCGAGGAGCTGGCTGTAGAAGAAGATCGCGACGCAGAAGAGGATCACCAGGATCAGGGCGGAGCGGATCAGGCGTGCCCTGAGCTCACGGAAATGGTCCGAGAGCGCCATCCGTCCGTCGGGACCGACGGGATGCTGCGGCTTGCCGCGCAGCAGGACGATGACCCCCCCAATGGACATCGGGACCGCCGGTCAGGCAGTGGTGTCGTCGCGACGCTCGACCGGCTCCGCCGCCGGGCTCGTCGCGGACGTGTCGCGATCGGCGGCACGCCGAGCCTCGAGCTCGCGCTGCTCCGGGGTCTTCACGTCATCGCTGACGTCGTCATCGTCGTCCAGGGACTTGGTCTCGGCCTTGAAGATGCGCAGGGCCCGGCCGCTGCCACGAGCGAGCTCGGGCAGCTTGTTCGCCCCGAACAGCAGGATGACGACCGCGAGGATGATCAAGAGCTCGGGAGTGCCGAGGTCGCCGATCAGCAGGGAACGCATGGGTGAGTCCTGACGTGAGAAGGAAGAACGGTCTCAGTCTAGCCCGCGGGGGTGGCATACAAGGCCAAAGCCGCGCGGATCGCCTCACCGGTGCCGTCCGCGAAGTGATCGGGCGAGACCACTCGTGCGTAGGGCGCGAGGCGCAGCAGCAGGCGCTGCAGCCAGCGCTCGTCGCCCACGAGCAGGTCGACCTCGGAGGCGCCATCGCCGGTGGGACGCACGGCCTGGACGGCGTAGTACTCCTCGACCCACCGGGCCTCCCGCTGGAGCTCCAGGGTGACGAGCGTCGCCTCGTCGCCGCTGGCGAACATCCCGTCGGACAGGTCGCGTGGCTCGACGGCCTCGGTGACCACCGGGGACTCGAGGACGGTCGCCTCGTGGATCCGGTCGAGCCGGAACAGCCGCGGCGCCTCCGCGCTGTGGCACCAGGCATCGAGGTAGTCGACGCCGTGGTGAGGCACCACGCCATGCGGGTCGACGACCCGCTCGGACTCCTCGTCGCGGGACGGCACGTAGTAGGTGAGCCGGACCTGCCGTCCGTCGACCACCGCGCGTTCGAGCTCGGCGCGCAGCGCCAGCGTCGGTGGCACGACGTCGCCCGGGTCGACGGCCTGCGGCACCGCGCCGGCCGCGGCGGCCTCCAGCTTGGACAGGGCGCGATCCACCACCGCGCGCGTGTCGCCGTCGGCGCCCGCTCGCAGCACCCGCAGCGCGACGATGATCGCGGTCGCCTCCGTCGGGGTCAGCCGCAACGGCCGGGCCAGGTAGTCGGCGTTCGAGATCCGGATCACGCCTTCGCCCTCGAGCGCGTCGAGGTCGACGTCGATGAGGTCGTCGGGATAGCCGCCCGGGAGACCGCACAGGAACAGCACGCGCAGGTCCTTGTCGAGCTGCTCGGGCGGTACGCCGATCACGCGGGCCGCGTCGTCGAGCGAGACCTGGTCGCGGCCGTGCAGGTAGGGCACCAACCGGAGCAGGCGCCCGACCTGGTCCTTGGCGCCGCCGGTCGTCATACTCATGCGAATGCCTTGGCCGCGTCACGGAGCCGGGCCACCAGGGTGTCTCGCAGCGACGCGGGAGACTCCACGTAGACGTCGGGGCCGAGCGCGATCAGCTCGTCGTCCCGAGCACCTCCGGGCAGCGTCAGCCGGTCCCATGCGGTGGTGCCGTCGGGGCCGCCGACCTCACGCTCCACGGCGCTGGCCGCGCGCCTCAGGGCAGCGCCGGCGCCGGGCCGGGCCAGGACGACCGCCTCCTCGGTCGGGGCCGCGGGCGCCAGCCGACGCGCCATCTCGCGGACGTCGGTGCCGGCCGGGATCTCGAAGGCGCCCGGTCCGCCCGTGGCCGTGGCCCGACCGACGACGCGGGAGAGTCGGAAGACCCGCTCCTCGGTGCGGTCGGTGTCGAACCCGACGGCGTACCACCGGCCCGAGTACCGCACCACGCCCCAGGGCTGCAGGTGGCGGGTGACCGGGTGGTCGGTGCCCGGCCGTTGGTAGTCAAAGGTGACCGAACGGCGCGTCAGCGTGGCCTCCCAGAACACGTCGAACGACGGCTCGTCGACGCTGAGCCGTGGCAGGGCGATGTCGAGCGCCCCCAGGTCGAGGTCGACCCCCGCGGCGGTGAGCTTGCTGACCGCGTCGGTGGTGGCCTCGGCGAGCCGCGCGTGCTCCCAGACCTTGGTGGCAACGGCCACGACGGCGGCCTCGTCCGACTCCAGCGAGATCTCGGGCAGCGCGAACTCGTCGGCGCGGATGCGGTAGCCGGGCTCGTCGTCGAAGTAGGCGTCCATCTGGCCCACCTCGATCGGCACACCGAGGCTGCGCAGCTCTTCCTTGTCGCGCTCGAACATCTTCTCGAAGGCGTCGTCCGACGCACCGTCGTACAGGATCGAGCGGATGCTGACCTTCGACACGTAGTGCCGCTGCACGAGCAGCATGATCAGCAGGTTGAGCAGGCGCTCGGTCTTGGGCGCCGTACCTGACGCGGGACTCATCCCGGCATCACGCGGCCTCCACCAACGGCATGGAGCCCATCCTGCTCAGAACGCCCCGAGGATGTCGACCACGAAGTAGAGCGTGTCGGTGCCCTTGATGCCGGCGCCGGGCTTGCCCTTCTTGCCGTAGCCGTCCTTCGGCGGGATCTGCAGGAGCAACTCGCTGCCGACCTTCTGGCCCACCAGCGTCTTGTCCCAGCCGGCCACCACCTGCTGCTCGCCGATCGGGAAGCCCACCGGAGCCTTGCTGAAGCTTTCATCGAACGGCTGCTTGCCCTTGTAGACGGCGCCGAGGTAGTTCACGGCGATGGTCTGGCCCTTCTTGACCGTGGCACCGGTGCCGGCACGCACCACCCCGGAGTGCAGGCGTCCGTCGGGGTGCGGGATGCCGGAGAAGTCGAGGCCGGAGACGACGCCCTTCGTCTTCCTGATCGCCGGCGCCCAGGACGGAGCGGCATGGCTGGCGCCGTCGGGTCCGTCAAGAGCCCTCCCCACGAGGTCGAGGACGACCACGACCATGTCCTTGTTGCCGATCCCGAGGCTGGCGTTGCCCTGTGAACCGAAGATGGTCTCGGCCGAGGAGTACACCAGGATCCGTGAGCCCACCTTCTTGCCTTGCACGGCGTCCTGGAGCCAGCTCGGAAGCTGAGTGGTGAGCGCGACGACCTGCGGCGCGTGCTGGTCGTAGGAGCTCTCGGCGGTCTTCTGGGTGAACCCGTCCGCGATCACGATGTGGGTCGCGAAGGTGTCACCGGTCTGGATGACCGGTCCGGATCCCGTCGTCTCGACCTTGCTCGTCGCGGTCGGGTCGGTGACCTGGCCGTCGAACGACACCGTGGCCGCCGTGCCGACGTTGCCGGTCACGTGCACCGCATCGATCCCGAGGGAGCCGCCGCCGGGGCTGCCGCCACTGCTGTTGCTGCCACCGCACCCAGCGAGCGCGACAGCGGTCGCCACGAGGGTGACGGGGACGAGAACGAGACGGTTGAGACGGCTACGCACAAGGGGCCCTTCGGACGACGGTCGGGACTTTCACCCTATCCGGCCACACCTACGCCTCCTGCAGCACCCGGTCGGGTCCGGGACTGCGACGTTTGGTCCCAAACCGCGCTCCAGAGACGCTGCGCGGGACAGGTCACATCCCGTCGATCAGCCGCTGGACACGCTCGTCGTAGGCGCGGAAAGGGTCCTTGCAGAGCACGGTCCGCTGAGCCTGGTCGTTCAGCTTCAGGTGCACCCAGTCGACGGTGAAGTCACGGCGACGCTCCTGGGCCTTGCGGATGAACTCGCCCCGCAGGCGGGCCCGTGTGGTCTGCGGCGGCACCGACTTGGCACGGAAGATCTTCAGGTCGGTCGTGACCCGGGCCACGGCGCCGCGCTTCTCCAGGAGATAGTAGAGGCCGCGGTCGCGGCGGATGTCGTGGTAGGCGAGGTCGAGCTGGGCGACGCGAGGGTGCCCGAGCGGAAGGCCGTGCTTGGCGCGGTAGCGGTCGATCAGCTTCCACTTGATCACCCAGTCCAGCTCCCGCTCGACCAGGCCGAGGTCGTCGGACTCCACCGCCTTCAGGCCGCGCTCCCACAGGTCGAGCGCCTGCTCGATCACAGGTGTCGAGATCTCGCGGCGGTCGACGAAGTTGCGGGCCTTGGAGAGGTACTCGTGCTGGATGTCGAGCGCGCTGGCCTCACGGCCGTTGGCCAGGCGGACCTTGCGGGACCCGGTCACGTCGTGGCTGATCTCGCGGATGGCCCGGATCGGGTTCTCCATGGTGAGGTCGCGCATCACCACGCCCTCCTCGATCATCCGCAGCACGAGGTCACAGCTGGCCACCTTGAGTAGGGTCGTCGTCTCGCTCATGTTGGAGTCGCCGACGATGACGTGCAGCCGACGGAACCGCTCGGCGTCCGCGTGCGGCTCGTCGCGGGTGTTGATGATCGGGCGGGAGCGGGTGGTGGCGCTGCTGACGCCCTCCCAGATGTGCTCCGCGCGCTGGCTGACGGCGTACGACGCGCCACGCGCGGTCTGGGTGACCTTGCCCGCGCCGACCAGGATCTGCCGGGTGACGAGGAACGGGATCAGCACGTCGGCGAGCCGGTTGAACTCGCCCGCGCGGCTGACCAGGTAGTTCTCGTGGCAGCCGTAGGAGTTGCCCGCGGAGTCGGTGTTGTTCTTGAAGAGGTAGATCTCGCCGGCGATGCCCTCGTCGTGCAGCCGCTGCTCGGCGTCCTTGAGCAGCCCTTCGAGGACCCGCTCGCCGGCCTTGTCGTGGGTGACCAGCTCGGCGACGTCGTCGCACTCGGGGGTGGCGTACTCGGGGTGGCTGCCGACGTCGAGGTAGAGCCGTGCGCCGTTGCGGAGGAAGACGTTGGAGCTGCGCCCCCAGCTCACCACCTTGCGGAACAGGTAGCGCGCGACCTCGTCGGGGCTCAGCCTGCGCTGGCCCTTGAACGTGCACGTGACGCCGTACTCGTTCTCGATGCCGAAGATCCGCCGGTCCACGGGCTCAGACTAGGCCGCTTGGTCCAATCTGTTTGGTCAACCGCTGCGCCGCGGACGGTTTTCCACGGGTGTGCTCACTCCGACGCGTGGTCCCCGGGGTCAGGTGTGGCGTCGGGTGAGCCGTCGTCCGCGGCCGGTGGGTCAGGTTCGGACCTCTCGACGGGTTCCGGCGGAGCCGATGTGGAGGGCCCGCGGTCCCCCAGCAGCGACTCGAGCCGCGCCGGACCCAGGCGGGCGAACTTGCGCGGCTGTGGGCGCGAGCGGTCGAGCACCGCCACCTCGAGATCGCCGGGCGGGATCACCCGGTCGCTGGCCTTCCCCGCCTCGTCCGGGCTGTGCCCGAGTGCCGCAACCGCGACGTGCAGGGCGTCGGAGAGAGAGGCGCCCTCGCTGTAGTGCTCCTCGAGGTACGACGCCACGACCTCGTCCGCGCCACCCATCACGGCGTACTGGTGCTCGTCGGTGACCTGGCCCTGGTAGGTGAGCCGGTAGATCTGGTCGTCGGCGGCGCTCTCTCCGACCTCCGCCACGAAGAGCTCGACCTCGTAGGGCTTCTCGCCGCCGCTGGAGAAGATCGTGCCGAGCGTCTGTGCGTAGGCGTTCGCAAGACCCCGGCCGGTCACGTCGCGGCGGTCGTAGGCGTAGCCGCGCATGTCGGCCAGCCGGACGCCGGCGATCCGGAGGTTCTCGAACTCGTTGTAGCGCCCCACCGCGGCGAACGCGATGCGGTCGTAGATCTCGCTGACCTTGTGCAGCGCCTGGGA
Organism: Nocardioides sp.; assembly: GCA_036741335.1. Taxonomy (GTDB): domain Bacteria; phylum Actinomycetota; class Actinomycetes; order Propionibacteriales; family Nocardioidaceae; genus Nocardioides. The sequence continues at coordinate 33,932 of DAINSL010000021.1, forward strand.
GGGGTTCTCGGAGGCGAACAGCACTCCGTCGGCGTACTGGATGACGACGACCGACCGCCCGCGCGCGATGCCCTTGCGCGCGAAGTCGGCCCGATCCTTCATCAGCTGTTCGGGCGAGACGTAGAACGGCATGCTCATGGCGAACTCTTTCGGTGATCGAGCTTGTCGAGATTCACGTCAGTGGGGCGGCCGGGCCGTCGGGACGGTTCATCCGGCCGGCGATCACGCTGTCGGCGATCGTGGCGACGTCGGTGTCGGGGAGCCGGTGGCCGCCCTCGGCGGTGATCACCTGCACCACCGGGAAGATGCGCCGGGCCAGATCCGGGCCCCCGGTGGCGGAGTCGTCGTCGGCGGCGTCGTACAGCGCTTGGACGATCGCGGTGACGCACTCGTCCCGGGTGAGGTCCTCGCGGTACAGCTTCTTCAGCGAGCCGCGCGCGAACATCGAGCCGGAACCCACGGAGTGGAACGCCGTCTCCTCGTAGCGACCGCCGGTCACGTCGTAGGAGAAGATCCGGCCCGAGCCGACGGTGAGGTCGAAACCGGCGAAGAGCGGGACCACTGCCAGACCTTGCATCGCCATCCCGAGGTTGGCCCGGATCAGCGCGGCCAGCCGGTTGGCCTTGCCGTCCATCGACAGGGTCATCCCCTCGATCTTCTCGTAGTGCTCGAGCTCGGTCTGGAACAGGCGGACCAGCTCGACCGCGAGGCCGGCGGTGCCGGCGATCCCGACCGCGGAGTACTCGTCGGCCGGGAAGACCTTCTGAATGTCACGCTGGGCGATGATGTTGCCCATGGTGGCGCGGCGGTCGCCCGCCATCACCACGCCCCCGGGGAACGTCGCGGCGACGATGGTCGTCCCGTGCGGCGCCAGGTCGCCCGCGTGACCCTGGGGTACGGCGCGTCGCGAGGGCAGTAGGTCGGGAGACTGCACCGCCAGGAAGTCGGCGAAGCTCGACGTACCGGGCGTCATGTACGACGCGGGAAGACGCGAGTCGTTCATGTTCGAGGTCCCTGCGCGAACCGCAGCGAAGCGAGGATTCGCGGAATCACTGGCCGCCCTTCTGGATGAACGACTTCACGAAGTCCTCG
>DAINSL010000021.1:35033-38234 GCA_036741335.1 Nocardioides sp.
ACCAGATGTCGTCGGCGTCGTGCTCGACCCAGCCCGGCTTCGGGAAGTGCTGCGCGAACTCCTGGTAGCCCTTGGCCGCGATCCGGCCGTCGGCGGTGACCACGAGCGCGGTCACCCCCGTCGTACCGGCGTCGATCGCGAGGATGCTCATTCGGGGTCCCCGCGGAAGAGCGAGCGCAGCGAGCTGTTTCGTGGGGTGATCATTGGCCACCCTTCTGGATGAACGACTTCACGAAGTCCTCGGCGTTGGTCTCGAGCACGTCGTCGATCTCGTCGAGAATGGCGTCGACATCGTCGTCCAGCACTCCCTTGCGCTCCGCCACGTCGGTCTCGGGCGCGACCTCGGCGACCTCCTCGGACTCCCCCGACTTGCGGGGTTGTTTCTGCTCCTGGGGCATGCCTTCACCCTAGCCGTTCGCCCTGCCCTCGCGTGGACGGTCCGGTCGCCCCGGCCTCAGCGGGTCAGGGCGCGGAAGAGCTCCTCGGCGGTGTCGCAGCGGTCGATCAGGGCGGCCACGTGCGCCTTGCTGCCGCGGAGCGGGTCGATCGTGGGCACCCGCTGGAGCGACTCGCGGCCGGGGAGGTCGAAGATCACGGAGTCCCAGGAGGCGGCCGCGACGGAGTCGGCGTACTTCTCCAGGCAGCGCCCGCGGAAGTAGGCACGGGTGTCCTCGGGTGGGTGGAGCATCGCGCGCTCGACGGACGCGTCGTCCAGCAGCCGCTCGATCTTCCCGAGCCGCAACAGCCGCTGGTAGAGCCCCTTGTCGGGGCGGATGTCGCTGTACTGGTAGTCGATGAGCTGGAGCTTGGCGCTGTCCCAGTCGAGGCCGTCGCGGTCGCGGTAGGACTGGAGCAGCTTCAGCTTCGCCACCCAGTCGAGCTCGGTGGCGCACAGCATCGGGTCCTGCTGGAGCCGGCGCAGCACCGACTCCCAGCGGTCGAGGACGTCGACCGTCTGCTCGTCCGCGTCGGCGCCCATCCGGTCGTCGACGTACTTGCGCGCCAGCTCGAGGTATTCCTCCTGAAGCTGGCAGGCGGTCAGCTTGCGGCCGTCCTGCAGCGTGATCAGCTCGCGCAGCGTCGGGTCGTGTGAGACCGCACGGAGTGCCGCAACCGGCCCGTCGATGCTGAGGTCCGAGGTGATGAAGCGATCCTCGATCATGGCCAGGACGAGCGAGGTGGTGCCTACCTTGAGGTACGTCGACACCTCGGCCAGGTTGGCGTCACCGATGATCACGTGGAGCCGGCGGTACTTCTCCGGGTCGGCATGCGGCTCGTCCCGCGTGTTGATGATCGGCCGCTTCAACGTGGTCTCCAGCCCGACCTCGACCTCGAAGTAGTCGGCTCGCTGGCTCAGCTGGAACCCGTGCTCGCGCCCGTCCTGGCCGATGCCGACCCGGCCCGAGCCGCACACGACCTGCCGGCTGACGAAGAACGGGGTGAGGTGCCGGACGATGTCGCCGAACGGCGTCGACCGGCGCATCAGGTAGTTCTCGTGGGCGCCGTACGACGCGCCCTTGTTGTCGGTGTTGTTCTTGTAGAGGTGGATCGGGGCGGTGCCCGGCGTCAGCGCGGCCATCCGGGACGCGTCGAGCATCACCAGCTCGCCGGCCTTGTCCCAGCGGACGATGTCGAGCGGGTTCGTCACCTCGGGCGTGGAGTACTCCGGATGGGCGTGGTCGACGTAGAGCCGGGCGCCGTTGGTGAGGATGACGTTGGCGAGCCCGAGGTCCTCGTCGGTCAGCTGGTTGGGGTCGGCGAGCTGGCGGCTCAGGTCGAAGCCGCGGGCGTCGCGAAGCGGCGACTCCTCCTCGAAGTCCCACCGCGCGCGGCGTGCCTTGATGGTGGCGCTCGCATAGGCATTGACGACCTGCGAGCAGGCGACCATCGGGTTGGCGTGTGGCTGGCCTTGCACCGAGATGCCGTACTCGACCTCGGTGCCCATCACCCGTCGAACCGTCACGGCGCCGAGCCTACGCGCCACCGGCGACGCAGACTCGGGTCAGTCCCCGTCGTAGTCGCCGTAGGGATGCACGTCGGGCTTGGTGTCATACGCCTCATACACCGCTGCGCGGCTGTTGAACGGCGAGTCCTCGATGCGCATGCCTGACCGGTGGTGATGGTGCGGATGCCGCCACCAGGCGACCCCCAGCCCGAGCCCGATCAGGCCCAGCAGTCCGTAGAAGACCATCTCGGACTCCTCCCCCCCGGTGTCGGAGACACCTTCGATGCCGACGATCTCACACCGCGTCGTCCCGAGCGCCGTAGTGACTGCTCGGGCCGACGCGGTGTGTCGCGCAAGTCAGCGGGTGGGCAGAGCCGACTTCAGGAACGTGGTCGGCGTCCCCTGCTTGACCTTCTGCGAGACCTTCTTGAAGGTGAACGTGATCGGCTGCGCGATGGTGACGTTGCCGGTGTCACCCTGCGTGGTGCAGCCTATGATCAGCTTGCGACCCTTGTGCAGGTTCGCAGACCCCGTCTGGCTGAGGACGTCGCCGTTGACGTCGTTCGGGGTCTGCGAGTTGACCAGGTAGATCTGGCTGACGTCCGCGGTCGTCACCTGATACAAGGACCCGAAAGGGCCACGGGTGATCGACCGGGCGGGCTCTCCTACCGTCCCGCCGGCAGGAGGACTGCACCGGTCGCGGGCCGGTGACCTGCGGCTACGCGAGGTCAGCGCGCCCAGGGCAGGGGCTCAGGAGTAGGGGCCGCCGCGGAACTGCTGGCCGTTGGCCTGGTTCTGCACGTTGTCGTAGTTGGTGCTGCGGTCGCGCGAGATCGGCCCGCTCTTGATCGACGCCGCTCCCGACCGCTTGCGCGCCGCCCGGAACAGCAGGACGACGAGCACGACGAAGACTCCCAGAATGACCCATCCGATGGTGCGCTCCTAGAGGTACTGACCCGTGTTACCGACGGTGTCGATGGAGCGGCCGGGTTCGGTGCCCTGCTTGCCCGTGATCAGGGTACGGATGAACACGATCCGCTCGCCCTTCTTGCCCGAGATCCGCGCCCAGTCGTCGGGGTTGGTGGTGTTGGGCAGGTCCTCGTTCTCCTTGAACTCGTCCACACACGCCTGGAGCATGTGCGCCACTCGCAGGCCGCGCTGGTCGTGCTCGAGGAAGTCCTTGATCGCCATCTTCTTGGCGCGGTCGACGATGTTCTGGATCATGGCGCCGGAGTTGAAGTCCTTGAAGTACAGGA
>DAINSL010000022.1:0-11272 GCA_036741335.1 Nocardioides sp.
CCACAACACCCCCTGGAAAATCAGGCTCAACCCCGACGACCGAAAACCCGAATTCCTCCCCCCACCCAAACCCGGCGCCACCCAGGACTGGATCAGATATCGACCCCGACGCGAATAGGCGGCCACGTGCCTGCACGCCATCCGCGGCGTTCCGGGTGTGCGCAGACCCCTGGCACCCCTAGTGTCTGCTGCCATGAAGCGTGTGGTCCTGACCCTGGTCGCGTTCGGGGCCCTGCTCTTCGTCGTGGTGCTCCCTGCGCTGACCTTCAACGCGGGTGGCCCGGAGCAGAGCGACGAGACCTCGATCAGCCGGTACGTCGCGGACTTCACCGTTGCCGACAACGGCGACCTTGCGGTGACGGAAACCCTGACCGTGCACTTCCCGAACTACGGCAAGCACGGCATCTTCCGTTTCTTCGACCGCGCCGACCCGAGCGCTCCGCACGCGCGCCGCATGCCGCACGACGTCACGGTGTCGATGGACGGACGCGCGGAGCCCTTCGACCTCTCGACCCAGTCCGACGGTCGGTACGTCGTCGCCAAGATCGGTGACCCGGACGTGACGCTGATCCCGGGCGACTACACCTACGTGATCGGTTACCGCATCGACGGGGTGCTCGAGCCCGGGACGGACGGCGCCCCGACACAGTTCTACTGGAACCTGATTCCCTCCGGCTGGGCGCAGCAGATCGACAAAGCGCAGCTCACGGTGCATCTGCCGGCTCCGGCGCAGTCCCCTCGGTGCGCGCTGGGCGTCGGCGCCACCGGAGGTTGCACGGCCAACGGCCAGGGCACCCGGACCTTGCGGATCGACACCGGCAAGCTGGCGCCACGGACGCCGATCACCCTCAAGACGGGCCTCCCGATCGCGACGCCTCCGGCCGGAGCGACGCTTCCCTGGAGCGCGCGCCTCGACGGCGTCCTCGGCGACAACGTGAGCGTGCTCGTCCTGGTCGTCCTCCTCGCCGCGGCGGCCGGCGCGGTCGGGGCAGTCGCGGCCTGGAGCGCGCGTGAACGCAAGCCCGCCTTCCCCCTCCAGTACGAGCCGCCGCCCGGCGTCGGGCCGGCCGAGGGGGTTTACATCGTCACCGAACAGGTGGACAACCGTGCCTTCGTCGCCTCGCTGCTCTGGGCGGCCCAACAAGGGGCCATCGACCTGAAGCGGGACGGCGACACCTGGACGATCACCGACAAGGGGGGCGTCGATGCCTGGGGCAAGGTCGACACCATCACCGCGGCGGTCGCCCCGCTCCTCGGTGGACCCGGCGGCCAGTTCACGGCCAAGCGGCACGACGTCGGCACCGGGCAGGTGCTGCAGTCCCGCATCGCGAGCTTCGAGAAGGAGACCCGCGACTGGGGGCAGGAGCAGGGGTTCCTGGCCCAGACCGGGCTCGGCAGTGCCGGCGGAGCGCTCGTCCTCGGGGCCGCGATCCTGGCCGGCGTCTCCGCCTTCGGGGGCTGGCTGGGCATGAGCATCATCGGGGTCGTGCCCGGAGCCTTCGCGCTCGCCGCGTCACCGCTCCTCTCGCCCGCCTCGGCCACCAAACGCACCGCCGCCGGGCGTGACCTCTGGTCACGGCTGGGTGGCTTCGAGCGGGTGCTCTCCACCCCGTCCAGCAAGCAGCGCTTCGACTTCTCCGGGCGACAGGACCTCTACACCGCCTACATCCCGTGGGCCGTCGCCTTCGGCTGCGCGGACGCCTGGGCAAAGAAGTACCGCACCGAGACCGGCACCGAGCCCCCGGTGCCGGCGTACTTCGGTGGGATGTACGTCGGCGACCACACCGGCGACTACGTCAACCAGATGGTCGGCGACTTCTCCGCCACCGTCGCCAGCTCGATCTCCGCCTACCAGGCCACGCAGTCGCACTCGAGCGGCGGCGGTGGCGGCTTCTCCGGTGGCGGGGGCGGCGGCGGTGGTGGCGGTGGGTCCTGGTGACCGCCACAATGAGCCGCACACAGACCGAGAGGGGCGTACGCCGGTGACGGGCACGATCGTGGCAGTAGTGGTGGTGGTGATCCTGGGGATCTTCGCCGTGCTCGGGTTCAACCGCTTGCGTACGGCGGACGTCGGCGCCCAGGAAGCGCTCGGCGGCATCGACGTGCAGCTCACCCGTCGCGCCGACCTGATCCCCAACCTCGTCGAGACGGTGAAGGGCTACGCGGCGCACGAGAAGGGTGTCTTCGAGGAGGTCACCGCGGCGCGGGCCGGTGTGCAACAGGCCGCCGCGGGGAACGACGTCCCGGCCAAGGCCGCGGCAGACGCCAAGCTGCAGGGCGCCCTGGTGAGCCTGAACGCGGTGGCGGAGAACTACCCCGACCTCAAGGCCAACCAGAACTTCCTGGATCTCCAGAGTCAGCTCGCGGAGACCGAGAGCCAGATCTCGTTCGCACGGCAGTACTACAACGATGCCGTCGCGAAGCTCAACAAGCTGGTCCGGACCATCCCGTGGAACCTCTTCACCGGGATGGCCGGCGTCCACCAGCGCGACTTCTACGAGGCCCCGGCCGGTCAGGAGCAGGCGCCGACCGTGAAGTTCTAGAGACGGGCTCCACCGGCAGTCGTCATCGGCGACTCGAGGAGATGGAGAACCGGTCCACCTTGAACCGGGCCGGTGAGCCGTTGGTGGAGACGATTTCGAAGCCGAAGCACACCTGGCCGACCGTGGAGCCCCGCTGGACCAGGCCGTGATGCACGAGCCAGGTGAGGCGGTCCTTGATCCCGATTGTGCCGTGCGTGAGTGGCTTGTTTGGGAGGAACGAGATGATGGAGTTGCCGTCGCTCGCATAGATCCGCCAGGTGCGGTGGGCGAACGTCAGGCCGCGCTTCACGAGCGAACCTGCCGGGGTCTGGTGGTAGTTCTCGGTCCAGATCATGATCTCGCGGTTGCCGGGGACGCCGTTGAGCCAGATGTCGTACGCCGCGTCGTAGATGCCGACGTGCGGGGTGCGAGCCGCGAAGCTGCTCCGGATCGTGCGGAACGAGCTGAGCTTGGGCTCGCGGCCCGTGCTCCAGTTGTGGTAGTCCCGGTGCACGTTCGGGTAGGTTTTGACGGCGCCGTCACCGGAGCTGTTGTTCGCGGTGGCTCGCACCGACCAATTCGCGTGAGAGCAGGCGCGCAGGCGCTCCGACACCTGGTAGGGGCTGGCGTTCCACATGTTGTTGTGCACGACGTACCTGCCGTCGAACCACATCCCGTTCGGGTCGGTGGTGACGAAGCGGGGGTGCGCGCAGCTGACGGCGGTGCCACTCGCATCCGCGCTCGTCATGGCCGCTCCGAGGGAGGCGGCGACCAGGGCTAGTACGGGCAGGGCACGTCGGAGACGGCTCGAGTCAGGGTTCATGGGGGGTCCTTGATCCAGGTGTGGTCGCGGACCCCCAGGGCCGGTCTCGGCCGGCCTCCGCACAGTCGTCCCCAGCGTCCAAAGGACGACAACATGACCCCAGCATGGTGGTGACCGCGGGCCGCGCCTGTCAAACCCGCGACCGCTGGATCGGGCGCCCGACGCGTCAGAACACCCCGCGCGGGCGGAACTGCACCGAGATCCGCGGCCCGGCGCGCGCCACCTTCGGCACCGCGTGCTCCCACGTGCGCTGGCAGGAGCCGCCCATCACCAGCAGATCACCGTGCCCCATCTCGAAGCCGACGGACTCGCCGCCGCCGCGCGGGCGCAGCTGGAGCCGTCGCGGGTCGCCGAACGAGACGATCGCGACCATCGTGTCTTGTGTCCGGCCCCGGCCGATGGTGTCACCGTGCCAGGCGACGCTGTCGCGGCCGTCGCGGTAGTAGCAGCAGCCCGCCGTCACGAACGGCTCGCCGAGCTCGGGCAGGTAGTGGTCGCTGAGGGCGTCGCGCGCCTCCTCGAGGAGAGGGTGGGGGAGCGGGTCACCATCGGCGTAGGTATGGACGAGCCGGGGGACGTCGACGACCCGGTCGTACATCTGTCGGCGCTCGGCACGCCATGGCACCTCGGAGACGAGCCGCTCGAGCACCTCGTCGGCGCCGGCGACCCAGTCACGGCGCATGTCGACCCACGCGCCGCGCGTCAACCGATGGCGCATCGTCGGCCCGAGCCCGCCCAGCCCGGGGGTCCCCGTCTCCAACGCCGTGCCGAACAGCGTGCCCTGGAAGTCCATCACCTCAGGTTACCACTGGTTCGAACGTGTGTTCGATGGAGGATGCGGGTGACCAGCCGGGGCCGGGCCCGGGTGGACCCGGATGTCTGCGCGTTGGCGGTCGTTGGCAGGCTGGGAGGGTGAGCGAGCCCGCGGCCCGGATCCGCGACCTGACCAAGACGTACGGGTCGGGCGACGCCCTGGTGCGGGCGCTTGACGGCGTGACCCTCGATCTCGAAGCGGGGCGGTTCACCGCGATCATGGGGCCGAGCGGGTCGGGGAAGTCCACCCTGATGCACTGCGCGGCGGCTCTCGACCGCGCGGACTCCGGCACCGTCCACATCGGCGACGAGGAGCTCTCGCGGCTCGGCGACAAGGCCCTGACCCGTCTGCGACGCGACCGGATCGGCTTCGTCTTCCAGGCCTACAACCTGATCCCCACGCTCAGCGCCGAGGAGAACATCCGCCTGCCGCAGGCGATCGCCGGACGCCGTCCGGACCAGGCGTGGTACGACGAGGTGATCGACACCGTGGGCCTGCGCGACCGCCTGCGGCACCGACCGCACGAGCTCTCCGGCGGCCAGCAGCAGCGGGTCGCCGTCGCCCGTGCACTCGTCGGCCGGCCGCAGATCGTCTTCGCCGACGAGCCGACCGGCAACCTCGACAGCCGGTCGGGCGCCGAGATCCTGGACCTGCTCCGCCGCAGCGTGGACGAGCACGACCAGTCCGTGGTGATGGTCACGCACGACCCGATCGCGGCGGCGTACACCGATCGTGTGGTCTTCCTGTCCGACGGCCGCGTCGTCGACGAGCTCCGGGATCCCGAGCGTGACCAGATCATCGCGCATATGGCCGCCGCCGAGCCGGGGGACTGAGATGGTCCGCGCGGCCTGGAAGAGCCTGCTGGCGCGGAAGGTGCGGCTGGTCATGAGCACCTTCGCGATCGCGCTCGGCGTGGCGTTCGTCGTGGGCTCGCTGGTGTTCTCGGCCGCCCTCAGCGCCGGGTTCAACCGGCTCTTCGGCGCGTCGGTGGGCGACGTGGTCGTGCGTCCGGCGGGCAGCACGACCCTCAACGGCGCCCCGTCGACCCGCACCGTCCCCGCGTCGCTGGTGCCGAAGCTGGCGCGGGTGCCCGGGGCCGCGCGCGCCGACGGAAACGTGCAGGCCCTCGGCGTGTTCGTGGTGGGCGTCAACGGCAAGGTCGTCGGCGGCCTCGGCGCCCCGACGTACGGCATCAGCTACTCCACCGCGCCGGCCGAGCACGGCGTGCCCGGCTTGGCGCTGGTCGGCGGCCACGCGCCGCACGGTCCCCATCAGGTGGCGCTCGACGAGCACACCGCCAGGGCGGCCGGCTATTACCTCGGCGACAGGGTGCGGATCGTCACCGCGACCCAGAAGGCGGTGCTGAACGAACGGCTGGTCGGCATCGTCGGGTACGCCGACAACACGTCGCTGGCGGGGGCGAGCCTGACCGTCTTCGACGTCCCGACCGCGCAGCAGCTGTTCCTGCACGGGAAGGACACCTTCACCAACATCTGGGTCACCGCCGCGCCGGGCGTGTCCCAGACCCAGCTGCGTGGCGCAGTCGCTGCCGAGCTCCCTCCACGCGTGCGGGCGGTCACGGGGGAGGATGCGGCCAACGAGTCGGCGAGCCCGGTGCTGCGCGGCGTGAAGTTCCTGCGCACGTTCCTGCTGATCTTCGCCGGGGTCGCGCTCGTGGTGGGCGCCTACCTGATCGTGAACACCTTCTCGATCCTGGTCGCGCAGCGCAGCCGTGAGCTCGCGCTGCTCCGGGCGCTCGGCGCCTCCCGCCGACAGGTCTCGCGCAGCGTTCTTCTCGAGGCGCTGGTGCTGGGACTGTTCGGCTCCACGGTCGGTCTCGTGCTGGGAGTCGGCCTCGCCTACGCCATCCGCTGGCTGATCGGGCTGATCGGGCTCGATCTCGGGGCGCAGTCCCTCACGCTCACCGGCGACGCGGTCCTGGCCGGCTATGCGACCGGCGTGGTGGTGACCATGGCCGCGGCCTGGCTACCGGCGCGGCGTACCAGCCGGATCACGCCCTTCCAGGCCCTCGGTGATGTGGTCGCGCTGCCCGAGTCGTCGATCCGCTGGCGCTTCGCGCTCGGCGTCGCCCTGGTGGCGGCCGGCGCCGGCGCCGCTCTGGCCGGCCTGTTCGCGACGGTGCCGCACTCCGGCTACTGGGTGGGCGGCGGCATCCTCGCGGTGCTCCTCGGCGTCACCGCGGCGGCGCCGATCCTCTGCCGCCCGCTGCTCGCCGCGGCTCGCTGGATGTACGCCGGCGCGTTTCGCGCGGTCGGCAACCTGGCCGGCCAGAACGCCCTGCGCAACCCGCGTCGTACGACGGCAACCGCCTCGGCCCTGATGATCGGGCTGGCCCTCACCTGCACGATGTCGATCATCGGCGCCTCCGCGAAGGCCAGCGTCGACCAGGTGATCAACGAGAACTTCATCGGCAGCTACGTCGTGGGCAGCGCGTTCGGGCAGCCCTTCTCCCCCCAGGTGGCCAACAAGATCGCCCGTGTTCCCGGCGTCACCAAGGTGGTCCGGCAGCGCTACGCATTCATCGAGGCGGACGGCAACCGAGAGGCGCTCACCGGCGTCGTACCCGGGCAGCTCCACGACCTCGGCCTGGACCTGCTCACCGGATCGCCGTCGCTGAGCGGCCTGACGGTTCTGGTCAACCAGAAGTACGCGGACGACCGCCACGTCGCGGTCGGCGACGAGGTGACGATCGGCAAGCTGCCGCTGGGCTCTCGGCACTTCCGGGTCGGTGGCACCTTTGCCGACACCCCGCTGGTCTTCGACTTCGTGACCTCGATCCCCAACCTCCGGCGGGCAGGGTTCGCCGACAGCGACAACTTCCTGATCGTCTTCACCGCACCCCATGCGGGAAGTCTGCTGGCCCAGCTCCAGCACGAGGTCCGCAAGCTGCCCGTGGTCACGGTGCAGGACCAGACGCAGTTCGCCGAGCAGCAGCGCGCGCCCATCGACCAGCTGGTGCTGATGGTCGACGCCCTGCTCGGCCTGGCGCTGGTGATCGCGATCCTGGGCATCGTGAACACCCTGGCGCTGTCCATCATCGAACGCACGCGCGAGATCGGCCTGCTGCGGGCGATCGGGCTGGGGCGAGGGCAGCTGCGTCTCATGGTCACCCTCGAGTCGGTGGTGATCGCGGTCCTCGGGGCGCTGCTCGGTGTGGCCCTCGGCGTGTGCTTCGGCGTCGCCATGATGTACGCCGTGCGCGACCAGGGACTGCACGTCATCGCCATCCCGTGGCTCCAGCTAGGTGTCTTCCTCGGGCTGGCTGTGGTGATCGGGGTGGTGGCCGCGGTGCTCCCGGCACGCCGTGCCGCGCGGCTCGATGTGCTGGCCGCCATCGCCGCCACCTGACGGTTCCGCACCTTCGAACTCTCCGACACCCTAGAATCCGGGCGTGGAGGAGATGGTCGTGCCGCTCGGTACGACGCTCAAGCACGTCCAGGTACGCGAGTACGTCCGGGCCCTGGTCCAGGACCTACCCGAGGGTGCACCCGCACCGTCGGAACGCGGACTGATGCAGCACTTCGGGGTGGCGCGGATGACGGTGCGCCAGGCGATCGACGCCCTGGTCGCCGAGGGACTGCTGGAGCGCGCACCGGCCCGAGGCACCTTCGTGTGCAAGAACCCGCGACCGGTGTCGCGACCGTTGTCGTTCACCGAGGACGCGCGGGCACGGGGCTGGACGACGACCACCGAGACGCTCCAGTCCGGGCTGGGCCAGGCGGGTCCCGGCGTGGCCAAGGCACTCGGCATCACCCCCGGCGACGCGGTCATCCACTGGCGTCGGCGCCGCCTCCTGGACGGCGTACCGCTGTGCTACCAGGACGTCTACCTCAACGAGATCCTGCTGCCGGGCTTCCTGCAGACCGGGCTGCCCGACAGCCTCTACTCCCTGCTGGCGGCCCGTGGCCTGCGGCCGACCGCCGCCGAGGACCAGTTCACCGCCGACCTCGCCCACGAGGCAGACGCCGAGCTGCTGGACCTGGCCGAGCGCGACCCGGTGCTCCGGCACTCGCGACGGGGGTTGGTCGGAGAAGCCGTGATCGAGCTGTCGCGGACCGTCTTCGCGGGCTCGCGCTACACCTGGTGGAGTCCGCTGAACGTCAGCTCGTGACGCCGAGCCGCCCCAGCGGGGCGACGGTGCGCCCGGACTCCTCGCAGACCCACTGCGGCGCTGGGCCGCCGATGTCGGGCTCGATGTAGAGCGCGTGCTCGGGGACCTCCGGGTCGCAGGTCAGGCACATCGGCCAGCGGCCGAGGGTCCCGAACAACGCGTCCTGCACGTCCTGGGCGACCAGCCCGGCGACGTACACCTCGCCCTCCGGCCACTGCTCCGCCCACCAGCCGCGGTTCGCACAGGCGTCCTCGAGGGCGTCGACGGCGTCGGAGGTCGCCCGGTGGCGAGCCTCGAGATCGGCCAGCACGAGGGCTCGGGCAGCGAGCAGCAGCGTGTCGTCCACATCTCCGATTGTGCCCCGGTGCGGGTCACCCCGGGGCGTGTAGCCGGAACCCGCGTCTCGGCCGCCCCTAGGCTGTGGCCATGTCGGCGTCGGGCGTGCTGCTGGAGGTCGCGGTCTGCGAGCCTCGCGACGTGCCCGGCGCGGCCGAGGGCGGAGCCGACCGGCTGCATGTCGAGGTCCCCGGCCCAGCCTGCGGACTCTCGCCCGAGCCCGCGCTGGTCAGCACGATCGGCCGCGAGAGCGAGCTGCCGGTCTTCGTGCTGCTGCGGCTCAACGACACGTGGAGCACGACGGGCGGCGAGTTCGCCCGACTGATCGGGCTGGCGGAGGACTACCTGGCGAGCGGTGCGACCGGTGTCGCGTTCGGCTTTCTCGACGCGGACCTGGAGGTCGACACCGAGACCTGCTCGATGCTCCTGTCCCGACTCCCGAACGTGCCGTGGATCTTCACCCGTGCCATCGACTCCTCGCTCGACCCGCGCCGCTCGTGGCGACGGCTGCTGGACCTGCCGCGGCTGGTGGCGGTGTGCTCGGCGGGCTCGCCGCAGGGCATGGCCGTGGGGTACGACGACCTGCTGGCCTCGGTGACGCCGCAGGTCGCGCCGCTGCTGATGCCGGGCGGCGGTCTCGCACCCGAGCACGTGCCGTGGCTGCTCAAGGCCGGCGTTCGCCAGCTCCACCTGGGCGACCAGGTCCGGCCCGGCAGGTCGGCGAAGGCGTACGTCGACGCGTCGTACGTCCGCTCGTGGCGCACGATGGTGGACGACGTCGGCCGATGATCCTGATCGACCCGCCCAACGCTGCCGGCCACGGCCGCCTCTGGTCGCACCTCGCCAGCGACGCGTCGTACGACGAGCTGCACGACTTCGCGCGGGTGATCGGCATCCCAGCGCGGGTTTTCGACCGCGATCACTACGACGTACCGGCAGATCGGTACGACGACGTGGTCGCCGCGGGAGCCGTACCGGTGAGCTCGCGCGAGCTGATCATCCGGCTACGCGCCGCGGGGTTGCGGCGACGCAAACGACCCACGACGCGGGAGGGTGAGTGATGCGCGGACGCGACGACTCCGGGCCGGAGGTGGACCGCTGGTCGCGGGCGAACTGGTGGGGCATCGTGCTGGAGGCCCCGGACCCCGGGAGGCTGCTCCACTTCTACTCGGAGCTGCTCGACAAGCCGATCTACCACGAGGACGACGACGGTGGCTCGCTCGACTTCGGGGAGGGAGTGGCCTACCTCGCCGTGCAGCGGGCGGAGACCTTCGAGCCCCCGGTCTGGCCGGCCGAGCCGGGGAGGCAGGGCATCCAGATGCACCTCGACGTCGAGGTCTCCGACCTCGCGGCCTCGGTCGAGCAAGCGGTCGAGCTCGGCGCCACGCTCGCTGACTTCCAGCCGCAGGACGACGTACGCGTGCTGCTCGACCCGGCCGGGCACCCGTTCTGCCTCTACACCTGAGTCGCGTCCAGCTCCGCGAGCTCACGCGTGAGGTTGCTGCGGGCCGCCGGCTCCCAGTGCTTCCGGGCGTACGGCGTGTGGAACAGCCCGTCGCGGGCTGTCAGGTCGCGGAGCACGGCGGTCCGGCCGATCGCGAAGTCGGCATCGGAGATGTGGGCGTAGTCGCGGCGGACGCCCGCGACGTAGGTGTCGTACCGCGCGCGTTCGGCGGCCAGGATCGCCAGGTCGGCGTCGCAGAGCACCTGCCCCGCGACGTCGTCCGCGGCCGGGTCGTGGTGCTCGGTGAGGCGCACCAGCCGAGCCACCTCGGGACCGTACGACGTGTCCAACAGGGCGTCCTCGGCCCAGACGGCGCTGCGGTCCTCGTCGCCGCGCAGTCCGTCGTACACCCCGTCGTGGAACCACGCGGCCAGCCGCAGGGCTGTGTCGTTGGCCGCAACGCCGGCCCCACCGAGGTCGTCGATCCGGTCCAGCACCTCGGTCAGGTGGAGGAGGTCGTGGTAGCCGCGCGCGGGGTCGCCGTACGTCGACAGGAGCGCGTCTCGTTCGGCGCGGTGGTCCGGCAGGGGCCACCGCGCCGCGAGCCGGTCGTCCGTCATGCGCCTGTGGCGCCGAGTCCGGGCGCCGACAGCTCGCGTTGCGCCTGCAGCCTGGCGACGACGGACGGATCGCTGGTCATCGCCCAGCGGATGGTCCGGGTGGCGAGGGCGCCGAGCGGACCGGCGACCCGGTCGTGGACGATCGGCACCATCGGCAGGCCGAGGGGCTTGCGGGACCACCGCGGCATCAGGGCGATGGACGCCGCGACCAGCACGCCGTACGGGAGACGCGCGGGGAGCGGCAGGTCGGGATGCCAGAGCAGGTACGAGACGGCCTCGCGGGCGTGGTCGGTGACGGTGAGCTCGGGGCGGAAGCGGGCCAGCGCGGCCTCGAGCTCCGCCTCGGTCGTGGGCGGGTTGACGGCACCGAGCTTGCGGGCGACGAACGCCGTCTGGGCGACGTACTCGTCGCGCCCCGCCTGGTCGAGCGGCCGGGCGCCGTACCGCTGGTGCGACAGCAGGAAGCTGTGGATCTCGGCGATGTGCACCCACTCGAGCAGGTGCGGGTCGGTGGCGGAGTACGGCGATCCGTCGGGCATGGTGCCGATGACCCGCTCGTGGATCGCGCGCACCACGTCGAC
>DAINSL010000022.1:11282-14021 GCA_036741335.1 Nocardioides sp.
GAAGCGGCTGGTGCGCGCGAGTCGGCCCCAGATGTCGCCCCGGTAGCCGGAGTGTTCTGCCACGGCCGTCATCGCCTGCGGCTGGAGGGTCTGGAGCAGGACGGCCCGGAGGCCACCGGCGTACATCGACGCGTCACCGTGGACCCGGGTGATCGGGCTGCCGGGCGGGAACCAGCGCGGACCGGGCGTCCCGTGGATCCGGTCGCGGTGCAGCGCACCCTGCGGGCCGGCGACCCGGGCGAAGATGGCCTCGTTCAGCCGGTCACGGATGCTCCCCACGTGGCAAGCCTAGGTGACGGCAGCCAGCGTCCGGTCGATGTCGGGCAGCAGGAACGGCTCGCCGAGGAACTCCTCGATGCCCGCCAGGGAGCGCGCCCGGCTCTGGGGATCGCGAGCCGACACCCACATCCGCAGGTGGCGGTGGCCGATGTGGTGCAGCTGGGCCACCGTCATCGCGAAGTCCTCGCGTGCGGTCACCCGGCCCGGTCCGCCGGCGTCGCGGTAGGCGTCATACACCGCGCGCTGCCGGGCCGCGTCGTCCTGGCCGAACTCGAAGACCACCATCGCCACCTCGCGCGACGGGTCGGCCGCGCCCGCGTTGTCGAAGTCGATCACGCACGCGGTGCCGTCGGAGGCACGCCGGCGTACGTTGTCCGACCACAGGTCGAGGTGGCACATCTGTCGAGCCGCCATCGGGATGAGGATCTCCTCGACCGCGAGCAGGTGCGGGAGCAGCTCGGCGAGCCGGTCGGCGTACGGCGCCCCGGCGCCCCGGCACGACTTGAGCACGCCCTTCCACTCGCGCGGCCCGACCGGCGCCTCGAACCACTGGTGGACCGGGTCGGGCGCGGGACGGCGTACGGCGTGGAGCGCCGCGAGCAGGGTTCCCACCTCGACGGGGTCCAGGCCGGTCTCCGGGTCCTCGAGGTCGACCCAGCCGAACGCTTGGAGCTGCTCCCCGTCGACCTCGACCACGAACCTTCCGTCGACCGTCCGCGGCTCGGGCGTCGGGATCCCCGCCTCCCAGCAGGCGACGTGGAAGGCGCCCGAGATCCGGGCCGCGACCAGCTCCTGCTCGTCGTACGGCTCGAACGACTCCTTGACCGCCCACGTCCCCTGGTCGGTGACCAGCCGTCGCACCTGCCCGAGCTCCCCGCGCGCCACGGGCTCGCTGAGTGACTCCGCGCGGCCCAGGCCGAACGCGTCGGCGACGGGCTGCGCGTCGAGACTCACACGCCCACGCTAGGGCAGCAGGAACGAGCGGGATCGACGTAGGATCGCTGACCGAACGACGTCTCGGCCCCGGCCTCCCAGCCTCCTCTCGCGATCCGTGCGCGCATTGACTCAGTGCTTCTACGACCGGCAGGGGAGTAATCGAGTGCCTCGAGGAGACCCGGTGCCGCACCATGGAGGGATGAGGCCGACCGTCGAGGACTTCCGCGCGCTTTCGCGCAGCTCGCCGTGGCGCTGGCGGACGCTGCACTTCACGCGGCACACGGATACGGGCGAGGTCGAGGCGTGGGTGCGCCGGCCCGGCGACCTCCTGGTCCGGCCCGCCGGCCGCCCGGAGGAGTACGTCCACGGCGTCCCCTACTCGTCCTCCTCCTTCACGCTGACGTCCAGCCCGGCCGAGACGAACGTCGAGCCGACGACCGAGGTCTTCTCGCGCCCCGACGCCGCGCCGATGTTCCGGTCAGACGGACTCGTCGCCGAGCGGCCCGAGCACTGGTACTTCGAGCACAGCGACCCGATGTGGGAGAACTACACCTGGACGGCGATGCTCGACCCCGACGAGCTCGGTCACCACGTGGCAGTCGATGCTGTCCGGGCCGAGGCTCGCGACGAACGCGAGACCTGGGTGGCGCGGCTGCGGCCCGGGGAGGGGTACGAGCCGCGGTGCGGCTGCTGCCCGCTGCTCTGGTCGGAGGTCTCGGTGCACGCCGAGTACGGCGACGAGCCGGAGCGGCTGGCGCGCTTCGCGGCCGAGGGCTATCCCGACGCCCACGAGGTGGCGCTCGACGTCGGGACCGGCGTGGTGGTCGACCTCCGGCCCATCGGAGGCGGGCGCACCGACCTCGGGTTCTCCGTGGAGATCCACGAGGTCGACACCGACCTCGACGCGGTGTTCGAGGGTCAGGCGTCGGCGTCGCGGATCGAGTAGGCGTAGCCCTGCTCGGCCAGGAAGCGCTGCCGGTTGGCGGCGAACTCGGCGTCCACGGTGTCGCGGGAGACGATCGTGTAGAAGTGCGCGGTCTTGCCCTCGGACTTCGGCCGCAGCAGCCGGCCGAGGCGTTGGGCCTCCTCCTGGCGGGAGCCGAACGAGCCCGACACCTGGATCGCCACCTCGGCGGTGGGCAGGTCGACCGAGAAGTTGGCGACCTTCGAGACCACGAGCAGCCCGACCTCGCCCGACCGGAACGCCTCGAAGAGCCGCTGCCGCTCCGAGACCGGGGTCGAGCCGTTGATCAACGGGGCATCGAGCGCGACCGACAGCTCGTCGAGCTGGTCGAGGTACTGCCCGATCACGAGTGTCGGCTGGCCGGGGTGCTGCGCCACCAGGCGTCGTACGACGTCGATCTTGTGGTGGGTGCAGGAGGCGAGCCGGTAGCGCTCCTCGGGCTCGGCGGTCGCATAGACCAGCCGCTCGGCCGACGGCAGCGTCACCCGGACCTCGACGCAGTCGGCGGGAGCGATCCAGCCCTGGGACTCGATGTCCTTCCAGGGCGCGTCGTACCGCTT
>DAINSL010000022.1:14031-17275 GCA_036741335.1 Nocardioides sp.
CCGTCCTCGCGCCCCAGCGTCGCGGTCAGGCCGAGCCGCCGCCGGGCCTGCAGGTTGGCGGTCATCCGGAAGATCGGCGCGGGCAGCAGGTGCACCTCGTCGTAGATGATCAGCCCCCAGTCGCGGGCGTCGAGCAGCTCGAGGTGGGTGTAGACGCCCTTCCGGCGCGTCGTCATCACCTGGTACGTCGCGATGGTCACCGGCCGGATCTCCTTGACCGAGCCGCTGTACTCGCCGATCTCGTCCGCGGTCAGGGAGGTACGTCGAACCAGCTCGTCCTTCCACTGCCGGGCGCTGACGGTGTTGGTGACCAGGACCAGCGTGGTCGCCTTCGCCTCGGCCATCGCGGCCGCGCCGACCATGGTCTTGCCGGCCCCGCACGGGAGCACGACGACGCCGGAGCCGCCGTGCCAGAACGACTCGACCGCCTCGCGCTGGTAGGTCCGCAGGTGCCAGTCCGTCTCGTCGAGCTCGATCGCGTGCGCCTCGCCGTCGACGTACCCGGCGAAGTCCTCCGCCGGCCAGCCGAGCTTGAGCAGGGCCTGCTTGAGGTTGCCGCGCTCCGAGGGATGCACGGCAACGGTGTCGTCGTCGATGCGGGCGCCGAGCATGCCGGCGATCTTCTTGGCCCGCAGCACTTCCTCGAGGACGGGTCGGTCGTTCGAGACCAGCACCAGGCCGTGGACCGGGTCCTTCTCCAGGCGCAGCCGGCCGTAGCGGGCCATGGTCTCGGCGACGTCGACGAGCAAGGCGTGCGGTACGGCGTACCGGCTGTACTCCAGCAGTGTGTCGACCACCTGCTCGGCGTCGTGACCCGCCGCCCGGGCGTTCCAGAGGCCCAGCGGGGTCAGCCGGTAGGTGTGGATGTGCTCCGGGGAGCGTTCCAGCTCGGCGAACGGGGCGATTGCCTTGCGGCAGTCGGCGGCCGCCGGGTGGTCGACCTCCAGCAGCAGCGTCTTGTCGCTCTGGACGATCAGGGGGCCGTCGTTCACCCGTCGAGTCTAGGTGGGGCACGGTCGAGTGCTGCACCGGTGGTCCGGGCGACCGCGTGAGCACTCGACCTCCCGGTACCGTGCCCGCGTGAGTGATCAGCTGACCGTGATGTTCATGCCGGAGTCGGCCTACGGACCCACCAACCAGTGCATCGGGCTGGGCAAGGTGCTCCTCGACCGGGGCCACCGCGTGGTGTTCGCCGCGGAGGCGTCCTGGGCCGGCCGGCTGGAGCCGTTCGGCTTCGTCGAGGCGCTGGTGGCCCTCGCCGAACCGGACCCCGACGCCGAGGAGGGGGCGGCCGGGCAGTTCTGGATCGACTTCGTCAACGAGACCGCGCCCGAGTTCGCCAAGCCGACTCGCGACCAGCTCGCGAGCTTCGTGCACCCGACGTACGAGGCGCTGATCGCGGGCGCACGGTACGCCGAGCCCCGGCTCCGGGAGATCATCGCCGAGCACCGCCCCGATGTGATCGTCGAGGACAACGTGGTGTCGTTCCCGGCCCTGATGACGTCCGACGCGGCCTTCGTCCGGATCGTCTCCTGCAACCCGCTCGAGGTGCGCGGCGACGACGTGCCTCCGACGTTCTCCGGCTACCCGATCGACGACCGCTCGGAGTGGGCGGCCTTCCTGGCCGAGTCCGACGGCATCCACCTCCGGAGCTGGACCGAGTTCGACGCCTGGTGCCGGAGCCAGGGCACCCCTCGACTGCTGCCCCGCGAGTTCATGCACGCCTCACCCGTGGCCAACGTCTACGTGTTCCCGCGCGAGCTCGACTACGTGGACGCCCGCCCGCTCGACGAGACCTGGCACCGCATCGACTCCAGCGTGCGCGAGACCGATGACCACTACGACCTGCCGGCCGAGCTCGCCGACCGGCCCGAGGGGAGCGGCCTGATCTACCTGTCGCTGGGCTCGCTCGGCGGCGCCGACGTCGGGCTGATGCAGCGGCTGATCGACGTGCTCGGCAGGTCGCGGCACCGGGTGATCGTCAGCATGGGCCCACGCGCCGGCGAGCTCCGGCTGGCCGACAACATGACCGGAGCGGCGACCCTGCCGCAGACCAGCGTGATCCCGCAGGTCGACCTCGTGATCACCCACGGCGGCAACAACACCACGACCGAAGCGATGCACTTCGGCAAGCCGATGGTGGTGCTGCCGCTGTTCTGGGACCAGTACGACAACGCCCAGCGCGTGCACGAGCTCGGGTACGGCGTCCGGCTGCCGACGTATGCGTTCGCCGACGACGACCTGCTCGGCGCCGTCGACCGGCTTCTCGCCGACGCTGCCCTGCGCGAGCGCCTGGCCGCCATCGGGGCCGACATCCGCGGCCGCGACGGCCTGCGCCGGGGAGCCGAGATCATCGAGCGCGTCGGCCTGGCCCGGCGCTGACTCTCAGCCCGCGGCGGCCTTCTGGCGTGCCCGGTAGGCGGCCACGTTGGCGCGCGAGGAGCAGCGGTCCGAGCAGTAGCGGCGCGACTGGTTGGGCGAGGTGTCGACGTAGACGTTGGTGCACGGCGACGCGGCACACACGCCGAGCCGGGTGGGTCCCAGGTCGCAGATCAGGTTGGCCAGTCCCAGCAACGCCTCGCCGACGAGGAGGTCGGCGACACTGGCCGCGCGGTTGGCGACATGGATGTGCAGGTTGGCGGGGTTGTGGTCGGCGATGCGCGGGGTGATCGGGTGATGTTCCAGCAACGCGTTCAGGCCGTCGACCACGCCCTTCGGGTCGTCGTGCGCGGACGACTCGAACACCGGCCGCAGGTCGCGCTGGAACCTGCGCAGGACGACGACGTCGCGCTCGGTCACCTGGGGCTGCAGCCAGGCCCGTGGGCCGAGGAAGCCCACGAGCGCGTCGAGGTCGGGCAGCTGCGCGTTGAGCAGCGCTGCCGATGACTCGGCGTACCGCAGGAAATCCACAGCACGAGTCTAGGTCGCGGCGTCCAGTGGATTGACGCTGCGGATCCGGTGGACGGCGAACGTGCGCAGATCGTCGGCACGATGGTCGCGTGCGGTGAGCACCCCACCGTCGACGCGCAGCGGGTCGACGATCCGCTCGGAGGCGGTTCCGTGGTTGTCGACGTACGCGATCAGCACCGTTTGGCCGTTCTCGGCGGCCTCGCGCAGCGCGGCCAGGGAGCCGATCGGGGTCAGCGTGGGCGACGGAGTCCCGCGGGCGTCGACGACCCGGTCGCCGGACCGGATCGCCGTGACGATCTGCGCGAGACGCGCCTCCTGCCGGGCGTCGGCGGTG
>DAINSL010000022.1:17285-37056 GCA_036741335.1 Nocardioides sp.
TCACGGCCACCGTCGAGCATGCGGCACATCCGCTCCAGTTCGTGGACGACCGCCGCTCCGACGCCGGGCGCGCACGCTGCCGGTCGGGTCGGCTGACGTGGACGGTGCCATCGATCGCCTCGACCAAGGGCGAGACGCCCAGCTCGCGGAGCCGCGGCAGGAGCACCTCCAGAGGTGTGGTGCTGACCAGCACGGTCGGGGCGATCCGGCGCAGGCCCAGCGAGGCGGCCCGCGGGTGGTGCAGGACCTCGGTCAGGGCGGCCTCGTCGTCCGCCCGCAGGAAGGCCTCGGCGTGACCGACGCGGATCGTCCCGAAGGTCCGCGCGGCATCGTCGACCATGTACGCGAGGGGCTGGGGCACTGGCGTGCGGGACACCCGCTCGAGGAAGGCATGCACCTCGTGGGCGGCCCAGCCGGCGTCGAAGGCGCGGCGTACCGAGGCCGGCGTGAAACGGTAGACGGTGGCCTGCCCGCGCGACTCGACGTCGGCGAGCAGTTGCAGGTCGCGGGCGCGGTCGCGCACCAGCGGGCCGGGAGCCACCGCGGTGAGGTCGGCCTGGATCAACACCTGCTCGACCTCGTCGGGGAGCAGGGGCTCGAGCGCCGGCGCGGGGTCGCCGCCGGCGAGCAGCACACGTCCGTACGACGACAGGCCGCCGAGCGCCGTCACGCCGAGTTGTCCGGCCTCGTCGAGGGCGGCCACGATCTGGTCGGCACGGGAGGCCGGCCGGCGGGGCCGTTGCCAGGCCGTCCGGGCGACCACCGAGGCAGTGCCGGTGCCGGAGGCGAGCACCCGCCCAGGGGCCAGCTCGGCCAGCGCGGTCAGGGCCATCGCCCGGGTCTCGGGTGCGACCCGGGCGACGAGCTCCGGGTCGAGCGCATTGCGTGGCTTGCCCGCGTCGTCGCGGCTGCCGACCAGACCGGGGACCCTCTCGGTGGCGAGCCAGGCCGCCGCGAGGGTGGCCCACCGTCGGTCGGCCGGCTCGTCGGACCAGGTGTCGAACGCCTCGGTCGGCGTCCACGCCGGGTTGCCGTCGGCATCCGGCCAGGTCGCGACAAGGTGCGCGGCGGCGGCCACCTCGATCAGCAGCGCCGTGGTCGAGAGGTCGAGGTGCACGACCTCCGCGGCCGCCTTCATGTCGCGGACAGCCAGCGCGCCGTTGCGGAGCGCCACCGGCGGGCGCGCGCCCCAGTGGTCGACGAGCAGCTCCACTCGTCGTACGACGTCGAACGCCGCGCCGGCGGCCGCGCGGTCGACCATGGCGGGGTCTCGCTCGGACCAGGCGACCTCGGGCGGGTCGGCGACCGGTGCGCGCATGGCCCGCCCGCCTCGCATCGCGATCTGTACCTCACCGGGGATCCGGACCAGACCGGCGCGTCCGGGCACGAGGAGGCCACGCGCCAGCAGCTCTTCGGCCGGGGTCCTGGCCTCGTCGGGTGTGACCAAGTGCCGGGCGGAGCCGGCGACGGCTTCGCTGTAATTGGTCTCGACGTGCTCGAGCAGGGCCAGCGCGGCCGGCGACAGCTCCGCGAGCAGCCGGGCGACGTCGTCGGCCGAGCGCCCCTCGGTCAAGGGGTGGAGCGACGAGGAGCCGCCCAGGGACTCGGCCACGCCGGTGAGCGGGCGCAGGCCCGCGCTGTGCTCCCACACCAGCGCGAGGTCTGCGAGTCGACTCAGGGCGGCCTCGACAGCGGGGCCAGGGACACCGATGATGTGGGCCAGATCGGCGTCGCTGGTTTGGCCGGACGCCACGAGGGCATCAAGGACGGAGAGCTCGAGGCGCGTGAGCAGGTCGAGAGCACGGTTCAGCGACGAGCGCGTCGCCGCCCGCGATGCCAGTTGGCCGCTGTCGGCGGGGGCAGGAGTGGACAGATCGGATCGTTCGTGGAGCAACCCGGTCAGCCGGTCGTCCGGCCAGCTCCTCAGCTGGTCGGCGAGCGAACGGTGCCCCTTGCTCATGACGGGGTCCGTGGCGGACGGGGTGGACATCGTTCCCACGCTAGCGGGCTGCCCCAGCGCCGGCTCAGGTCTCCGGCCGTGAGCGACGAGACCGAGGAGCTCGACGCCGTGCCGGACGAGCCCGCCGAGACCGCCCTGGTCGGGATCGGCGTCGACCGCGTCGAGCTCCACTACGGCGCGGCCACCGACGTCGGGCTGGTCCGCGGGGTCAATGAGGACTCCCACCTGGCCGACCCGCCGGTGTTCGTGGTCGCGGACGGCATGGGCGGCCACGACGGCGGTGACATCGCGAGCCGGATCGTCACCGAGGAGTTCGCGCGGCTGGCCGAGGCGGGCTACGACACCCGGCGCGGCCGCCAAGTCGTCTCGGCGACGCTTCGCCAGTGTCAGCGGCTGCTCCAGCAGTACGGCGACACGCACCGCGGCCGCGACGGCCGCCGATGGCAGGGCGGCACCACGGCGGTGATCGCGCTGTTGGTCGAGCAGGACGGTGGCCCCCACTGGCTGTTGGCCAACCTCGGCGACTCGCGCATTTACCGCTTCAGCCGCGGCGAGCTGATCCGGGTCAGCGTGGACCACAGTCTGGTCCAGGAGCTGGTCGACGCCGGCCAGATCACCGAGATCGAAGCCGCCGTGCATCCCGAGCGCCACATCGTGACCCGTGCCCTGGGCGGCCCGGACCGCGTCGAGCCCGACTACTTCGTGCTGCCGCTGGCCGAGGCCGAGCGGATCCTGCTGTGCTCCGACGGCATCACCTCGATGATCCCCGACGACGAGCTCGCACCCCTGGTCGGAGGCCACGCCGACCCGCGCGATGCCGCGGAGCGCATCGTCGCGGCAGCGGTGGACGCCGGGGGCATCGACAACGCCACCGTGGTGGTCGTCGATGTGAGACTCGTCGGCGACCCCGCGCGCCAGCAGGAGAGTGTGGAAGAGCGACCGGGGGCCTCGCCGTGACCTCGAACATGAGTCGTTCGGTCACCCCCGGCGACTGGTACGGCGTTCTGGGCGAACGCGTCGTCGTCCTGCTCCCCCCGGCTGCGAAGTCACGTGTCGCCGCGCTGTGGGAGCACGTCGACGAGGGTGCCGGCTTCGACGAGGTGCTGGACGCGCTGATCAGCGGGGGCCTGCGCGAGCTGCCGGGCTTCGTGCTGGTCAGTGCGGACGGCCCCCACGTCAGGGTCGTGATCCGCGGAGCCGGCGAGGCGGAGCTCTCCACCGCCGACGGTCCGGTCACGGTGAGCGGAGCCCCCGACACGACCTGGGTCGAGCGGACCGTCGCCCGCGTGACCGCCGTGCGCGTCCATGTCGCAGACGGCGACGGGCCGGCGTACCCCTTCGGCATCGGGCTGGTGCGCGTCGCCGGGATCGAGCAGCCGGCCGCCGCGACGTCGACGGAGCCGGAGCCGGAGCCGGAGCCGGAGCCGGAGCCGGAGCTTCCCACGCCCGTGCCCATCCCGACGCAGTCCGCCCCTGTCTCCCCGGTCGCGCGGCTGATCTTCTCCAGCGGTGAGGTTGTCGACGTCGACCGCGCGGTCGTGGTTGGACGCTCACCGGAGGCCGGGCGCCTCGGCGGGGACGACCAGTCCCGGCTGGTCTCGGTGCCGAGCCCTCACCACGAGATCTCCTCGACCCATCTCGAGATCCGGCCAGGCGCGGGCGCCGACCAGGGCTCCGCGGTGGTGACCGACCTCGGTTCGACCAACGGCACGGTGGTCGTCCAGCCGGGTCTCCCGGCGCAGGACCTGCAGCCGGGCATTGCCGTCCAGCTGATTCCCGGCGTGATCGTCGAACTGGGTGAAGGGGTGACCATCCAGGTCACCACCGTGTGAGCGGTGCGCACCAGCCTGCCCGAGTGAGTGGCCTTGCGAGCGAGCTCGCTTCGGCGTTCCCTGCGGCCGTTCCGCCCCGGCTCCGCCGCGTCCGAACGTCCTCGCTCAGGAGTAGGTTCCGCAAGATGGAGTCCTACGCCAAGGGTGAGACCGAACCACCGCTGCTCGAGGAGACCATCGGGGTCAACCTCGACCGGACCGTCGCGGCGCACCCCGACCACGAGGCGCTCGTCGAGTTCGCCACCGGCCGGCGCTGGACCTATCGGCAGTTCAACCACGAGGTCGACCTGTTCGCCCGCGGCCTGATCGCCGGCGGGATCGCCAAGGGCGACCGGATCGGCATCTGGGCACCGAACTGCGCCGAGTGGACGATCGTGCAGTACGCCGCAGCGAAGATCGGCGCGATCCTGGTCAACGTCAACCCGTCGTACCGGACCCACGAGTTCTCCTATGCGGTGAACCAGTCGGGCCTGCGGATGCTGGTCGCCGCGGAGACCTTCAAGACCAGCGACTATCGGGCGATGATCGAGGAGACGGCGCCGCAGAACCCTGGCCTCGCGCGGGTGATCTACCTCGGCACCGACGACTGGTCCGACGTGGTCGCCGCGGGTGAGAAGGTCGATGCCGATGTCGTGAACGAGCGGATGCTGACGCTGCTGCCCGGCGACCCGATCAACATCCAGTACACCTCGGGCACGACCGGCTACCCCAAGGGAGCCACCCTTAGCCACCGCAACATCCTCAACAACGGGTTCATGGTGACCGAGCTGATGGGCTTCAGCGACCAGGACCGGCTGTGCATCCCCGTGCCCTTCTACCACTGCTTCGGCATGGTGATGGCCAACCTCGGCTGCACCAGTCACGGCGCCACGATGGTGATCCCGGCGCCCGGCTTCGACCCCGAGATCACGCTGCAGGCGATCGCCGAGGAGCGCTGCACGGCCGTGTACGGAGTGCCCACGATGTTCATCGCCATGCAGCACTCCCCGTCCTTCGCCGACCACGACCTCTCCAGCCTGCGCACCGGCTGCATGGCGGGGTCGATCTGCCCGGTCGAGGTGATGAAGCGCTGCCTCAACGACATGCACATGGCCGAGGTCTGCATCGCCTACGGCATGACCGAGACCTCGCCGGTCTCGACCCAGACCCGTGTCGACGACGACCTCGAACGTCGTACTTCGTCGATCGGCAGGGTTCACCCTCACGTCGAGATCAAGATCGTCGACCCGGTGACCGGCGAGACGGTCGAGCGGGGAGAGCCGGGGGAGTTCTGCACCCGCGGCTACTCGGTGATGCTCGGCTACTGGGACGACCCGGAGAAGACGGCCGAGGCCATCGACACCGACGGCTGGATGCACACCGGCGACCTCGCCGAGATGCGCGAGGACGGCTACTGCAACATCGTCGGCCGGATCAAGGACCTGGTCATCCGGGGTGGGGAGAACGTCTACCCGCGCGAGATCGAGGAGTTCCTCTACGCCCACCCCGACATCGAGGACGTCCAGGTGATCGGCGTCCCCGACGAGAAGTACGGCGAGGAGCTCTGCGCCTGGATCAAGCTCCGCGACGGTGCCGAGCGGCTGGACGCCGACGCGGTCCGGGCGTTCGCCACGGGCAAGCTGGCGCACTACAAGATCCCGCGTTACGTGATGCTGGTCGACGAGTTCCCGATGACGGTGACCGGCAAGATCCGCAAGGTGCAGATGCGCGAGGAGACCGCGGCCAAGCTCGGCCTCACCGCCGCCGGCCACGGCCCGACCGGCTCGTAGTCGCCGCCTGTCGAACGTGCGCCGTCGACGCCGCTCGCGGCCTGACCGAGGGAAATGCCTGCGCGCGGCGTCGGAGCCTCGGGCTAGGTTGGGCGGGACCGAACCGACCCACCGAAAAGGACCTGTGCGTTGAGCGACGAACTCCGGCAGCTGGCGGCCGACTACTGGCAGGCGATCCTCGACCAGGAGCCGACCGAGCGACACCTGCTCGGTGACTACACCGACGTCGGCAGCTTCGAGCACGCGTCGCGCGAGTCCGAGGACTCGATGACGGCGACGTTGCGCGACTATGCCGACCGTGCCGAGGCCCTCGGCGAGGACGGGCTCGACGAGCAGGAGGCGCTCACCCGCGGCGTCATCATCTCGTCGGCTCGCAGCCGGGCCGACCTCGTCGAGGCGCGTCTGACCGAGCTGGCGGCCGATCCGGTGCACGGCCCGCAGACGACCCTGGCGCTGGTGATGGGGCTGCTCGCCGTGCCCGACCAGGCCGTCGCCGACGCGATGCCGGCCAAGTACGACGCGGTCGGCACCTACTTCCGCGAGCTCGCCGACCGGGTGCGTGAGGGCGCGGGCCGCGGCTGGGTGCCGGCCGACTTCGCCGTCTCGGAGACCATCGCCCAGATCGACGCCGTCCTGGCGACGCCCGTCGCCACCGACCCGCTGGTGGATGCCGTGCACGCCCCGGACGGTGTCGACGCGGACGCACTCCGCGCAGCGCTGGTCGCCGCGGTCGAGGGCTCCGTCAGGCCCGGCCTCGACGCCTTCCGCGACGCCCTTGCCGACGAGGCGCTGCCGATGGTCAGGCCCGACGAGCGGTGCGGCCTGAGCTGGCTGCCCGGCGGCGATGACGCCTACGAACGCGCGCTCCGCTACTACACCACCACCACCAAGACCGCCCAGGAGATCCACGACATCGGGCTCGCCCAGGTGGCGAAGCTGGCCGACGAGTACCGCGCACTCGGCCCCGAGGTGGTCGGCACCGACGACCTGCAGCAGATCTTCGAGGCGATGCGGACCGATCCGAAGCTCCACTTCGAGCACGCCGACGAGATGGTCGAGCAGTCCAAGGTCGCGCTCGCCCGTGCCGAGGCCGCGATGGGTGACTGGTTCGAGGTCGTGCCGCAGGCGGCGTGCGCCGTCGAGGGCACCGAGGTGGGCGCCAAGGCGTTCTACTTCCCACCCGCCGCCGACGGCTCGCGCGGCGGAACGTTCTTCGTCAACACCGACGACGTGTCGTCGTGGGGTCGCTTCGAGCTCGAGGCCATGGCGTTCCACGAGGGCGTGCCCGGTCACCACCTCCAGCTCGCCATCGCGTCCGAGCTGCCCGACTCGATGCCCGACTTCCGCAAGTACCTCCACAACTCGGCGTACGCCGAGGGCTGGGGCCTCTACACCGAGCGGCTCTCAGACGAGATGGGGCTCTACTCCTCGGCCGTCGACCGGATGGGCATGTACAGCGCCGACTCGCTGCGCGCCTGCCGACTGGTCGTCGACAGCGGACTCCATGCGCTCGGTTGGGGCCGACAGCAGGCCATCGACTACATGGTCGCCAACTCCCCCCTCACCGAGGGCGTGTGCCGTCCCGAGGTCGACCGCTACATCTGTAGCCCCGGCCAGGCCACGTCGTACATGATCGGCCGGCTGGAGATCCAGCGGATGCGGGCCGAGGCCGAACGGCGTCAGGGCGACCGGTTCGACATCAAGAAGTTCCACTCCGCCGTGCTCGACGGCGGCTCGCTGCCGCTGGAGGTGCTCGACCGCGTGGTGGCCGCCCGGCTGCCCTGAGCGGGCCTGCTCAGCGGCCCAGGAGCGCACGGCGGGCGCGGTGGTGACGCGGGTCGGCGGCGTCGAGGCGCTCCGAGCGCAGGCTCTCGACGGCCTCGTCGACGTACGCCGGGAGCGTCCCGACGGCACGGGAGATCAGCAGGTCGGCCAGGGCCGGGTTGCGTACCAGCGCCGGACCATGGAGGTACGTCGCCACGACCCCGCCCTGCTGGACTCCCTCGGTCAGCTGGTCGCCGTTGCCCACACCGGCGACGAGGCGGCCGAGTGGGCGCGCCTCGGGCCCGAGGCGTGCGGTGCCGCGGTGGTTCTCGTAGCCGGTCAGGGTCGGCACGTCGGGCAGGTCGACCGGTTCGGTCACCACCTCGCCGACCGCCCGGTCGGGCAGACGCTCGCACGCGACGTCGAGCATGCCGAGCCCGGACCTGGGTCGCCCGTCGGCGTCGAGGAAGGTGCGCGACAACAGCTGGAGACCCGCGCAGACGGCGAAGCAGGGCGCGGCACCGAGCACCGACGAGGCACGGTCGTCGGCCAGCAGCGACCGGGCCGCTAGAAGCTGGGCCGAGTCCTCGCCACCGCCGAGGACGTAGATGTCCCCGAGACGCGGCAGCCGTTCGTCCAGTGCCACGTCGATGACGCGGCTCGGGATCCCGCGGGCGCCCGCGCGGTGGACCAGGGCCAGCGCGTTGCCACGGTCGCCGTAGGTGCCGAGGAGCTCCGGGTAGACGTGCACGATCGTCAGCTGGTCAGTCATGGTGCAGCTCCCCGATCGCGCGGCGGAACGCCGTGTAGTTGCCGACGACGTCGACGCGTCCCGCCGGCAGACCGTCCAGGGCGGCGCTCACCGGGCCGCGGACCCGTCGTGCCGGTACGCCGTCCAGCTCGAGCCGCACCAGCAGGTCGGTGGCGCGACGCCCCTGCACGACCACCTCGCGCCCGTTCAGCGCCGCGAACGACACGTCGTACAGCCAGGAGGGGTCGCGGCCGTCGACGCCGTCGGCGTTGAACAGCAGGACCACCGGATACCGGTCCGGCGCCATCATCGCCAGGAGCTCGAGCCAGCCGGCGGGGTTCTTCGCCAGCATCACTCGCAGGTCGTGGTGCCCCCGGCTCACCCGTTCGAAGCGACCCGCGACCGACCGCACCGAGGCCAGGCGCTGCGCGGCGTCCTCGACCGGCATGCCGTCCGTGGCGTACGCCGCGACGAGCGCCAGCGCCGCGTTGCCGACGTTGAACTGGCCCGGCAGGTCCAGCGCCAGCGGCACGCGGAGGCCCGGGTGGCACAGGTCGGAACCGTCCAGCCACCAGTCCGGCTGCGGGCGCCGCAAGCCGCACGAGTCGCAGGACCACTTCTGACCGGACCGTCTGCAACGCCCGCCGCACGCCGGGCAGACCAGCGAGTCCGCCGTCCAGCGCTCCCCGACCGACACCCATACCTGGGCGCGGGCCGCGAGCGCCGGCCACACGACGTAGGGGTCGTCCACGTTGGCGACCACGAGCGGTACGCCGGCCAGGCACCCGCGCCAGGTCGCGGACAGGGCTCCGACTTCGTGGTGCCGCGACAGCTGGTCGCGGGACAGGTTGGTCAGCACCACGGCGTCGGGCACGGCGGTCCTGATCGCCCACGGCAGCCAGCCCTCGTCCACCTCCAGCACCAGCCGGGCGTGCTCCGAGGTCGCGAGCGTGCCGGCCAGCCCGACGGAGGTGTTCGAGCCATCGCCGTTGGTGCCTACGGGTCGCCCGTCGTCCAGCGCCAGCGCGGTCAGTGCGGTGGTCGTGGTCTTGCCGTTGGTGCCGCTGACCAACGTGATCCGCCGCCCGCGACTCAGGGCCGAGGCCGCGTCCGGTCCCATGGCGAGGAGGACGCGTCCTCCCATCACCAGGCCGGAGCCCCCGCGCAGACGGCGGGAGAGCACGGCGGCCGCGCGGGCGGCGTACCGGGCGAGGGCGGTGCGCAGGTCGACGTGCAGTGACAGGTGCGGACGCGGCGCGTACGCCGGCCT
The DNA here is from genome assembly GCA_036741335.1 of Nocardioides sp. Lineage (GTDB taxonomy): Bacteria > Actinomycetota > Actinomycetes > Propionibacteriales > Nocardioidaceae > Nocardioides. The sequence goes on from DAINSL010000022.1 coordinate 26,632, forward strand.
GGTCACGGCCACGGCAGGGCCGCTCGAGCGCTGCTCACACTCCCAGTAGTACGAGTCTCCGCCTGCCAGGCGCCTGACTGGACCGGGCGCTCAGCCCTTCTTCGACAGCAGCTGGATGACCGCGATCCGGGCGTCGGGGTGAATCGGTTGGTGTCCTCGACCAGCGCACGCCTAGGCTTGGCCGTCGCCCGGGCGAGTGACCCGGCCGCAGCAGCTCAGAAGAGGGATGATCGTGCCCAGTGGCAACGTGAAGTGGTTCGACTCGGAGAAGGGTTTCGGGTTCCTGTCGCAGGACGACGGGCCCGACGTCTACGTGCACTCCGACGCCCTGCCCGAGGGCATCACCACCCTGAAGGCCGGCACCCGGGTGGAGTTCGGCGTTGCGCAGGGCCGGCGAGGCGACCAGGCCCTCCAGGTGCGCGTGCTGGACGCGCCGCCGTCGATCGTGCGCAACAAGTCGCACGCGAAGCGCAAGACGCCCGAGGAGATGGTCCCGATCGTCGAGGACCTGATCCGCCTGCTCGACGACGTGAGCCAGGCCTACCGGCACGGTCGCCACCCGGAGTCGCGCGGCGCGCGACCCACCGCGAAGCTGCTCCGGGCCCTGGCCGACGAGCTGGAGCTCTAGGAGCTGGTGCTCCGGGAAGCAGCGCCCTGGGCCGGCACCCGCACCGGCGTACGGCGCCCGGGATTGGCCAGCACGAACACCGACCACGCCAGGAGCACGACCGCGGCCAGGATCAGGCCGAGGCGCGGCTGGAGCGGCAGCGCGATGCCGACGAAGCCGCCGATCACCCAGGCCAGCTGCAGGGTGGTGTCGCTGCGCGCGAAGGCGCTGGTCTGCACGCGCTGGGGCACGTCCCGCTGGATCGTGGAGTCGAGCGAGAGCTTGGCCAGGCACTGCGCGACGCCGGCGGTGAAGCCGAGCACCACCAGTGGCAGGAGCCCGTAGAACAACGCGGCGACGGTGACGGCGGCCGCATCCGCCAGCAGGGCGAGCACGGGGGTGATCTTCGGGTGGACGTTCTTCAGGACCGATCCGACGCCGAGGCCCACGACGTTGCCCAGACCGGCCGCGCCGATGATCGCCGCCAGCAGGAACTTCGGCGAGTGACCCTCGATGGGGTGAACCCGGAGCAGGAACGCCATGAAGAGGGTCAAGAAGCCCGACAGCCAGCGCGGACCGCAGTTGGCGCGGAGCGCGAACGCCATGCTGGGCGGGATGCGTACCTTGCCTCGTCCGGTCGTCGCCTGGGGAGTCGCCCCCTGCGGGGTGGGCGCCGGCTGGCCGGCCTCGGCCGACGCGGGGCGGCCACTGAGGAAGCCGATCGCGTCCTCACCCTGGCTGGAGTCGACCCGCGCGGGCAGCCGGATGGCCAGGACCGTGGCGATCACGAAGATCGCGAAGGCGTAGCGCAGCGACCACTGCGGCCCGATCGCCGAGGCGACGACCGCGATCGGCGCGGAGACCGCGACGCCGACCAGGCCGGCCATCGACATGCGGGCGTTGACGGTGACCAGGCTCAGGCCATGCGGCAGGAGCCGGGGTACGGCGGCGGCCCGGGTCACGTTGTAGGCCTTGGAGGCGACCAGGACACCGAGCGCGGCCGGGAACAGCCACACCGACTTGCTGCTGACCGAGTCCGCGAGCACCCACACGAGGAAGGCCCGGAGCGCCATGGTGGCGCCGATCGCCCAGCGCCGGCCATGGCTGAAGCGGTCGAGCATCGGCCCGATCAGAGGTGCGACGATCGCGAAGGGCAGCATCGTGAGGCCGAGGAACAGCGAGACCTGCCCGCGGGCTTCGCCGGTGGGGATCTGGAAGAACAACGTGCCGGCCAGCGAGATCGCCACGGCGGCATCGGCGGCGGCGTTCAGCGCGCCCAGCTCGATCAGTCGGGCCAGGCCGCTGGTGTCCGCGCCCTCCGCGGCGGCCGCGCGCCGCGCCGTACGCAGTGCGTAGCGGCCGAGGCGACCGGTGCCTCGGGCCATCGAGCGCAGCCCGCGACCGGTGGCGCGCGCGCCCGTGGCGACGGAGCCGAGCCGCGAGCTGCGGTCGGACTCCCCGGGCGACGTCATGTGTCCATCCTGCACGGTCTCGTGGGGCCCTCAGCGTCCCGGCTCGCGGCTCCTCCCGGTCCGATCTGACAGCGAGCGGGGGAATGGGCCATCATGCAGGCATGAGCGGAGTCGAGGACGGACCGGTCGCGGAGCGCACGCGCGCGACGAGCCGCACCCGTCGTGACGACGCCAAGGTCGCCCCCAAGGGCGACGCGGTTGCGCTGGCCGCCGTCGAGGTGGCGCGGGAGACGCTGGTCCTCGACGTCGACGCCGCCGAGGTGGGCGACCACCTCGGAGCCGAGGTCGAGGGCGAGCGGGTCGTCACCCACCTCTTCGAGTGCCGCAAGCCGGGCTACCTCGGCTGGCGCTGGTCGGTCACCGTGGTCCGTGCGCCGCGCCAGAAGTCGGTCACCGTCGACGAGATGGTGCTGATCCCGGGCGCCGAGGCGATCGTGGCCCCCGAGTGGGTGCCCTACCGCGAGCGGATCAAGCCCGGAGACCTCTCGCCGGGCGACCTGCTGCCCGTCGCCGATGACGACCCGCGTCTCGTGCCGACGCACTCCTTCGGCGACGACCCGCTCGACGCCGACGCGAAGACTCAGATCCGGGCCGTGGTCACCGACCTCGGCCTCGGTCGCATCCGCACGCTCTCGCCCGAGGGTCACGAGTCCGCTGCGCAGCGGTGGTACGACGGCGACAGCGGCCCCGAGGCGCCGCTCGCCCAGTCGGCGCCCGAGCCCTGCTCCACCTGCGGGTTCCTGCTCCGGATGTCCGGCTCGCTCGCCGAGACGTTCGGGGTGTGCGCCAACGGCGACGCGAACGACGACGGCCGTGTGGTCGCCTTCACCCATGGGTGCGGTGCCCACTCGGAGGTCCGCCTCGCGAAGCGGCATGAGCCGGTGCCGTTGCCGGACCCGGTGGTCGACGAGATCAGCGACGACCTCGAGAAGTTCTGAGCCCGTCTCGGGATCAGGCCTCCTGGTCGCGGATCGCGCGCGCCCGCTTGCGCCGGCGGCAGTACTCCATGCCGAGCAGTCCGAGACCACATCCCGCGGCACACGTCCAGAGCAGCCAGGAATGGCCGGCATCGCGCAGGCGCCCGTAGAACGGGAGCACGGCGAAGAACCCGATGATCCAGAGGGCCACGCCGACCTGGACGGTGCGTACTCCGTCGACGTCGAGCGGCTCCACGTCGGCGACGATGTAGGCGCGATTGCCGATCTCGTGGGTCATCGGCTGTTCGTCGCGCAGCTCCATGCCAACACTCTAGGGCCAACACTCTAGGCGTCGATCCGCTGCGCGGAGCCGCACACCGTCACCCGGTGCCCGGCGACGCTTCCCGAGCGGTCCCGGCTCTGGCATGCTGCGGCGCGTGACGGAACAGCCCGAGGGCGCGCGCCCCGCCAAGACCCGCTCCCCGGACCGCACCAAGTCGGCCCCCACGCCACGTCGTACGGACCCGCGACGTCAGGGCGGACCTCTCGACCGTTACTTCAAGATCCACGAGCGCGGGTCTACGGTGGAGCGGGAGCTGCGCGGCGGGGTGGTCACGTTCTTCACGATGGCCTACATCGTGGTGCTCAACCCGATCATCCTGGGCTTCGCCCCGGACAAGAACGGCCACTTCCTCGGCGGCGGCACCGGCGACGGCTCGAACCTCCCGGCGATCGCGGCCGGGACGGCGCTGGTCGCCGGCGTGATGACAATCCTGATGGGCGCGGTCGCCAACTACCCGCTGGCGCTCGCCACCGGGCTCGGGCTGAACGCATTCGTCGCGGTGTCGATCGCCCGGCAGATGAGCTGGTCGGCCGCGATGGGCCTGATCGTGATCGAGGGAGCCGTCATCCTCCTGCTGGTGCTCACCGGCTTCCGGAGGGCCGTCTTCCACGCCGTACCGGCGCAGCTGAAGATCGCGATCTCGGTCGGGATCGGCCTCTTCATCGCGTTCATCGGCTTCGTGGACGCCGGGTTCGTCCGTCGTATCCCCGATGTCGCCCAGACCACCGTCCCGGTGCAGGTCGGCACCGACGGGTTCCTGTCGGGCTGGCCCGTGCTGGTCTTCCTGCTCGGGCTCGCGCTGGTCGTGACGCTGTGGGTACGCCGCGTGCGTGGCGCGATCCTGCTCTCGATCGTGGCGACCACGATCCTGGCGTTGATCGTCCAGGCGATCGGCAATATCGGGCCGATGTTCCCGGCCGGTGGCGGCTACAACCCGAAGGGGTGGGGCCTCAACGTGCCGAAGTGGCCCTCGTCGGCGTTCGACTCGCCGGACTTCGCGACCGTCGGCCATGTGACGTTCGGGGCGTTCTCCGAGGTCGGGGTCGTCTCGGCCGTGCTGCTGGTGTTCACGCTGATGCTCGCCGACTTCTTCGACACCATGGGCACGATGACCGCCATCGGCGCGGAGGCGGGCCTGCTCGACCGGAACGGCACACCGCCGAACACCACGCAGATCCTGGTCGTCGACTCGCTGGCGGCGGTGGCCGGTGGCGCAGCCGGCGTCTCGTCCAACACGTCGTACATCGAGAGCGCCTCGGGCGTCGGAGAGGGCGCCCGCACCGGGCTCGCCTCGATCGTGACCGGGTTGCTGTTCCTGGTGTCGATGATCTTCGCGCCGCTGGTCTCGGTGATCCCGTCCGAGGCGGCGGTGCCGGCGCTGGTGCTGGTGGGCTTCTTGATGATGCAGCAGGTCAAGGGCATCTCGTGGGACGACATGGAGATCGCCATCCCGGCGTTCCTGACCATCATCCTGATGCCGTTCACCTATTCGATCACCGTCGGCATCGGCGCGGGCTTCGTGGCGTACGTCCTGATCAAGGTGGTCCGGAACAAGTCCGCCGAGATCCACCCGCTGCTCTGGGTCGTCGCCGCGCTCTTCGTCGTCTACTTCGCGATCAACCCGGTCACCGCCCTCTTCACCTGACGCCCACTGGTCGCGACTCGGCGAGGAATGATTAGCGTGGGTAATGAGTTATGCTAACGATATGCCCACTGTCGAAATGGCTGCCCGTACCGATGCCGGGCTCGCGAGCGAGCTCCGGCTGTCGGTGATGCGGCTGCGCCGCCGTCTGTCTGGCGAGCGCCACCCCGACAACGAGCTGAGCATGGGTGCGATGTCGGTGCTCGGCTGCCTGTTCCGAGCCGGCGACCTCACGGTCGGCGAGCTCGCGTCCCACGAGCGGGTGCAGCCGCCGAGCATGACGCGGACCGTCAACGCCCTCGACAAGGGCGGCTACGTCGTACGCCGCAAGCACGACACCGACGGCCGGCAGGTCGTCGTCGCGCTCTCCGACCGTGGCCGCACCACGCTCCTGGCCGACCGCGCCCGCCGTGACGCGTGGCTGGCCCAGCGTCTGCGCGACCTCACCCCGGAGGAGCGCGTCCTGCTCCGCCGGGCAACACCCCTCCTCGAACGCCTGGCCACCTCCGACTGAAAGCACCTCTTGAGCCCCACGTTCCGCGCCCTCCACAACCCCAACTACCGTCGCTACGCGCTCGGCAGCCTGGTGTCCAACACCGGCACCTGGATGCAGCGCGTCGCCCAGGACTGGCTGGTCCTCCGCCTCACCGACGGCAGCGGTACGGCGCTCGGCATCACCACCGGCCTGCAGTTCCTGCCCGTGCTCCTGATGTCGCCGTACGCCGGCGTCGTCGCCGACCGCTTCCCGAAGCGCCGCCTGCTCCAGCTCACGCAGGTGACGATGGCAGTCGCCTCGCTGGTGCTCGGCCTCCTCGCCGTCACCCGCAACGCCGAGGTCTGGCACGTCTACCTGATCGCGTTCCTGTTCGGCATCGGCTCGGCGTTCGACGCGCCGGCGCGCCAGTCGTTCGTCTCGGAGATGGTCGACCCCGACGAGCTCACCAACGCGGTCGGTCTCAACTCCGCCACCTTCAACCTCGCCCGCATCATCGGCCCCGCCGTGGCCGGCCTGATGATCGGCGCGCTCGGCGGCGGCGCCTGGGCCACCGGCTGGGTGATCCTGATCAACGCCGCGTCGTACGGCGCCGTCATCTGGCAGCTCGAGCACATGGACCCCGCACTCCTGCACTCGCCGAAGCCCGTCGCCCGAACGCCGGGGATGCTGCTCGAGGGAGTCCGCTACGTCCGCAGTCAGCCCAAGATGATGCTGATCCTGGTGATGGTTTTCTTCGCCGGCACGTTCGGCATGAACTTCCAGATCACCTCCGCCCTGATGGCCACCCAGGTCTTCGGCAAGGGCGCCGGCGAGTTCGGCATCCTCGGCTCGGCGATGGCGGTCGGTTCCCTGGCCGGCGCCCTCCTGTCCGCTCGCAGGGTGCGGATCCGCCTCCGGCTGCTGGTCGTCGCCGCGCTCGGCTTCGGCGCCGCGGAGATCCTGGCCGGCGTGATGCCGAGCTACCTCTCTTTCGCGATCATGTGCCCGGTCATCGGCCTGTGCACGCTGACCATGCTCAACTCCGCCAACGCCACCATGCAGCTGGAGTCCGAGCCGGCGCTCCGCGGCCGGGTGATGGCGCTCTACATGACCATCGTGATGGGCGGCACCCCGATCGGCTCGCCGATCATCGGCTGGGTCGGCGAGCAGTACGGCGCCCGCTGGACGCTGCTGGGCGGCGGCATGCTGACCATTCTCGGCGTCCTCCTCGCGGTCGCGCTGTTCGCGCGGCCGGCGCGTGCTCACGCCGAGGCCGACCTCGCGTCGATCACCGCCGTCCACGCGGCCTGACCCGCCGGCTCGGCCGGGCCGGTGCCGGGACTATCTCGTTTTGGCCCTGACCGGTCACCCGAGTAACCTCGGGAGTCGTGTCTGGCCAGTCCAGACCGTTGAGCGTGCCCACAACCCGCCGTACGGCGTGAACTCGGCCGCATGACATCTCAGGCACACCGCTCCAAGCAACACGATCGTGCCCGGCAAGGTGCTGGGCACTGAGGTAAGAACAGAAAGGGAACCACCAGGTGCCCACCATCCAGCAGTTGGTCCGCAAGGGCCGCCAGGACAAGCCGTCGAAGTCGAAGACGCCTGCCCTGAAGGAGAGTCCCCAGCGTCGCGGCGTGTGCACGCGCGTCTACACCACCACCCCCAAGAAGCCGAACTCCGCCCTCCGCAAGGTCGCCCGCGTGCGCCTGAGCAGCGGCGTCGAGGTCACGGCGTACATCCCGGGCGTGGGCCACAACCTCCAGGAGCACTCGATCGTGCTCGTCCGCGGCGGCCGGGTGAAGGACCTCCCCGGTGTCCGCTACAAGATCATCCGCGGCACGCTCGACACCCAGGGCGTGAAGAACCGCAAGCAGGGCCGCAGCAAGTACGGCGCGAAGAAGGAGAAGAGCTAATGCCCCGCAAGGGTCCGGCCCCCAAGCGGCCGCTCGACGTCGACCCCGTGTACGGGTCGCAGCTGGTGACCCAGCTGGTCTCCAAGGTGCTCAAGGACGGCAAGAAGCAGGTCGCCCAGCGCATCGTCTACACCGCGCTCGAAGGCTGCCGCGAGAAGACCGGTACCGACCCCGTGGTCACGCTCAAGCGCGCCATGGACAACGTCAAGCCGGCCATCGAGGTCAAGTCCCGCAGGGTCGGCGGCGCGACCTACCAGGTTCCGATCGAGGTCAAGGGAACACGCGGCACCACTCTGGCGTTGCGCTGGTTGGTCGGGTACGCCGCGGACCGTCGCGAGAAGACGATGTCCGAGCGCCTGATGAACGAGATCCTCGACGCCTCGAACGGGCTCGGAGCCGCGGTCAAGAAGCGCGAGGACACCCACAAGATGGCCGAGTCCAACAAGGCCTTCGCCCACTACCGCTGGTGACCAATCCGCCGTACGGCTCCTACTCAGGGGCCAGTACGGCGGCCAACCAGCGCCACCCACGTCTTAAGGAAACGAACCCTCAGTGGCCGTCGACATCACCACGGACCTGAAGAAGGTCCGCAACATCGGCATCATGGCGCACATCGATGCCGGCAAGACCACCACCACCGAGCGCATCCTCTTCTACACCGGTATCTCCTACAAGATCGGTGAGGTCCACGACGGCGCAGCCGTCATGGACTGGATGGAGCAGGAGCAGGAGCGCGGCATCACGATCACGTCCGCCGCGACCACCTGCTGGTGGAAGGACCACCAGATCAACATCATCGACACCCCCGGGCACGTGGACTTCACCGCCGAGGTCGAGCGCTCGCTGCGCGTCCTCGACGGCGCGGTCGCCGTCTTCGACGGGGTGGCCGGCGTCGAGCCGCAGACGATGACGGTCTGGCGTCAGGCGAACAAGTACTCCGTGCCCCGGATGTGCTTCGTGAACAAGCTGGACCGCACCGGAGCGGACTTCTTCCGCTGCGTCGACATGATGGTCGAGCGCCTCAACTCCACCCCGCTCGTGCTCCAGCTGCCGATCGGCGCGGAGGCCGACTTCCTCGGTGTCGTCGACCTGGTCGGCATGCGTGCCCTCACCTGGCGCGGCGAGACCACGATGGGTGACGACTACGAGGTCGAGGAGATCCCGGAGTCGCTGCGCGCCCAGGCTGACGAGTACCGCGAGAAGTTCCTCGAGACGCTCGCCGAGGCCGATGACGACGTGATGGAGAAGTACCTCGAGGGCGAGGAGCTGTCCGTCGCCGAGCTCGAGGCCGCGATCCGTCGCGCGACCCTGGCCGACAAGATCAACCCGGTGCTGTGCGGCACGGCGTTCAAGAACAAGGGCGTGCAGCCCCTGCTCGACGCCGTCGTGAAGTACCTCCCGAGCCCGCTCGACATCGACGCCATCGTCGGCCACAAGGTCAACAACGAGGACGAGAAGGTCGAGCGGATGCCGTCCGACGACCAGCCGTTCTCCGGCCTGGCCTACAAGATCGCCTCCGACCCCCACCTCGGCAAGCTGATCTATGTCCGCGTCTACTCCGGGAAGCTGGAGGCCGGCGCGAACGTGCTCAACTCGGTCACCGGCAAGAAGGAGCGGATCGGCAAGGTCTACCAGATGCACGCCAACAAGCGTGAGGAGATCGCGTCGGTCGGCGCCGGCCAGATCGTGGCGGTGATGGGCCTGAAGGACACCAAGACCGGTCACACGTTGTGCGACATCCAGCACCCGGTGGTCCTGGAGTCGATGTCGTTCCCGGCTCCGGTGATCGAGGTCGCGATCGAGCCCAAGACCAAGAGCGACCAGGAGAAGCTGGGCACGGCGATCCAGCGGCTCTCCGACGAGGACCCCACGTTCACCGTCAAGGCGGACGAGGAGACGGGTCAGACCATCATCGCCGGCATGGGCGAGCTCCACCTCGAGATCCTCGTCGACCGGATGAAGCGCGAGTTCCGGGTGGAGGCGACTGTCGGCAAGCCGCAGGTCGCCTACCGCGAGACGATTCGGCGCAAGGTCGAGAAGCACACCTACGTGCACAAGAAGCAGACCGGTGGCTCGGGTCAGTTCGCGAAGGTGGTCATCAGCCTCGAGCCGAGCATCGACCCCGAGACCGGGCAGGGTGCCGGCTACGAGTTCATCAACAACGTCTCCGGTGGCCGCATCCCGCGCGAGTACATCCCGTCGGTCGACCAGGGCGGACAGGACGCCATGGAGTTCGGCGTGCTCGCCGGCTACCCGATGGTCGACGTGAAGTTCATCCTCGAGGACGGCGCCTACCACGACGTCGACTCCTCGGAGCTGGCCTTCAAGATCGCCGGAAACCAGGCGTTCAAGGAGGCCGCGCGAATGGCCAAGCCGGTCCTGCTGGAGCCGATGTTCGCCGTCGAGGTGATCACCCCGGAGACCTTCCTGGGCACGGTCATCGGCGACATCAACAGCCGGCGGGGCCAGATCCAGGCCCAGGAGGAGCGCCACGGTGACATGGTCATCAACGCGCTCGTGCCGCTCTCAGAGATGTTCGGGTACGTTGGCGACCTGAGGTCGAAGACCTCCGGCCAGGCGTCGTACTCGATGGAGTTCGACTCGTACGCCGAGGTTCCTTCGGGCATCGCCGACGAGATCGTCAGGAAGGTCCGCGGCGAGTAATCGCCACCGGGCAGCCCCCGCATGTGCTGGGGCTGCATTTGGCCGGACCCACGGCATGCAGCACAATCATCGAGTCAAAGTGACAACAACAGGAGGAGCCCCCAGTGGCTAAGGCGAAGTTCGAGCGGACCAAGCCGCACGTGAACATCGGCACGATCGGTCACATCGACCACGGCAAGACCACCCTGACTGCGGCGATCACCAAGGTCCTGCACGACCAGCACCCCGAGCTGAACCCCTTCACGCCGTTCGACGAGATCGACAAGGCGCCCGAAGAGCGTCAGCGCGGCATCACGATCTCCATCGCGCACGTGGAGTACCAGACCGAGGCACGGCACTACGCCCACGTCGACTGCCCGGGTCACGCCGACTACATCAAGAACATGATC